>NZ_JBSQAW010000002.1:0-123210 GCF_053851555.1 Mycoplasma sp. 3398
TGTTTTTTTCATAAACACCTCAATAAAATATTTTTTGTATAGTTTTTTACATTAATTTAATATTTTAGATAAAAAAAAAAAAAAAAAAGAAAAGAGGCTCAAAATTAGGAAATTTTTAAATATTACAAGCTAAAATGGGCTTAAAAAAATAATATTAAATATAATTAATAATATCTACCTAAAATTTGTTTATGTTTAAGGAGTAAAAATGGAAAAAGACAACAAAATTTATTTATTTTCATATGGAACTATTCAAGATGAATTGTTCTATAAAAATTTATTGTCGCCTGATTGCGTAAGAAGACCCGCTTTATTAAATGGCTATGCTAAGTGTGTTGATGAAACTGCATATTTTTTATTAAAAAAAGATATTGCCCATCAAGTTAAAGGCACTCTTTTTGAAATAACAAAGGATGAATTATTTATGATTGATAGATGAGAAATGTTTCCGCAATATCAAAGATTTCAGGCCAATGTTATTGCCACTGATACAAACGAAATTATCGAAAACGTATATGTGTATACTAAATTAGAATTTGGTAAATATTATCTAGCAACCGATGACATGGGATTTTCAACTTCGCCTAATGAAAATGAGCAAAATTTAAAAGCTTTTATCACGTTAGAACAACAAACAGAATTATTTCCGTTGGTTGATAATGCTATTTTGTATGAAATTTCCGATGAAGAATTTGAAAAAATAATTCATCTTTCGCATCCGTATGTTGCATTGATATTGGATGACCAAAAATTTAAGAATTATTTGGTTGACCCTTATGCAGTTTTAGGTATTAAAATTCATGATAAAAAATATGCTTTGTTAATTTCGTTTGGTAGAAAAAATTCATTAAATAGTATTTTTTATTATCATGCTATAGAAAATAAAATTGAAGGGGTAGAAATTATTAAAGATATTAAACCACTTTATAAATTTAATATTGATTTCTTATTAGATAAAAAGCCAATTAAGTACATTAATTTAAAGTTAGATAAAACAATCGAAAAACCTAAGTTTGGTGTATTTGAAGATATTGCCTATGAAATAACCCTTAATGATTTTGATATCGATCCATTTAGAAGATTAGATATTATTATTCATACTCTCGAAGAAAATATGAAATAGCTAATGATTGATAAAGAATTAATTAAAGGCGTTTCAACAAAACCTGGTGTTTATTTTTGAAAAGATAAAGATGGCAATGTTATTTATGTGGGCAAAGCCAAAAACCTAAAATCACGGATGTCACAATATTTTGACAAAAATGTTCATAATTCATTTAAAACTAGTGCAATGTTAAAACATATTGCTTCTTTTGATACAACTGTTTTTGATAAGGAATCGGAAGCCTTGATGTTTGAACGAGCTAGTATTAATAGATATAAACCTAAATATAATGTAATGCTCCCCTCTCATAATAATTATCCTTATATTTGTATTATAAAAAAAGCCAATAAAATTGATATACAACTTAAAAATGAATATAAAAAACGTGATGATATTATTTATTATGGTCCGGTTGTAGATGGTGAAAAAACACGTCTATTAATTAAATATTTAGTCCATTTATTAAAAACGCAAGAAGGATTAATTATTAAAAAAATGACTCCGGTAGAGGTAGATAAAAGATTCGCAAAAGCAAAGGAAATAATAAAATTTAATAAAGAATTTAAACAAGAATTAATTAGTAAAATTAGAAGCGCCTCCTTACAACTTGATTTTAGAAGGGCGGAAGAACTTAAAAAAATTCTTGATTTTATAAACGAAAAGAATAATATCCAAAACATTAGATTAAAGACAAAAAAATCTATTGATGTATGGGGCGTATATTTATATGATAATATTTTGTTTGCTTCTATTTTACAATATCGTTATTCATTGTTAAATAATCGCCAAGACTTTCAATTTTATTTTGAAAAAAATGAAGAAGAATTGGTATTTGAATTTATAGAAAATTTTTATAAAAACAATCCTATTCCTGATCAAATAATTATTGATGATAAATATAAGAATCAGCCTTTTAATAAAGAAATTAGAAATTCGATTATTAAAAAGAATTATAGTATAAATTCTAAATTACTTGATTTAGCTAATGCTAATGCTAAGAATGATTTAAGCAATAAAATAAAGAAAATAAAAGATAAGACAAAAAGCAATGATATTCTCCAATCTCTAAAAAATATATTAAATATTGATTGTTCAAGGTTTGCAATATTCGATAATTCGTTTCAATCAGCAACTAAAGAAGTCGTTGGCAGAGGGATGATTTTTGTTGATGGAATTAATGTTAAGAAATTTAATCGTTCTTATATACTTTGCAAAAATGAAGATGCTAATTCTGATTACCATTATATGTTTCAAAATATTAGTAAGTTTTTTTGTGACCATTCAATTGATGAAGATATTAATTTGATTTTTGTTGATGGCGGTGAGATTCAAATTAATGCTGCAATTAAGGCCTTGAAAAAATTTCATAAAAATGTGCCTATTTTCGGACTTGTAAAAAATAATCACCACGAGTTTGCAAGATTAATTAATGATAGTGGCGTAGAAATTAAAATTTCAGATGCTAAGGTGTTTAATTTTTTATCGCAAATTCAATATGATGTCGATAAGAGCGCTAAGGTCGTTTATAATAAAAGACACAATAAAATAATTACAGATAGTCTCTTAACAAAAATAAAAGGTGTTGGGCCTAAGATAGAACAAAAATTATTGGAAAAGTTTGGCTCATATCAGGCAATAATTGACGCAGATATTTTAGAATTATCTAAAATTATTAATACAAAAATCGCTAGTGAAATTAAGAAAATAAAAATCTAAAAGTAGGAATTTTAAATTCCTACTTTATTGTTTAAAGAAAAAAAATTCAATTTAAATTTAGATTTATTTAGGCAAAATTTTAGTTAGATAGTCTATATCATAAAAGTTGTTATATGGAATTTCAATGTCTGGTTTTACACCATCTTCTAGATTTATTTCTGATCCGTGATGTTTATATAAATAATTTAATGGTGAACTAGTTGATATTGATGTTCCATCATTTAAAACCAAGGGCAATACAGGCGCGGTCCCTCCTCCAGATTTTTGACCTATAATTTTGGCTACTTTTAGTTCCCTTATGATTCCTGAAAATGTGTTAGCAGCACTAAAAGTATTTTTGCTAGTTAATATATAGTAATTAAAGTTTTCAAATGCATCATTATCATAATAATTGCCGTCCTTGTTAGCATCGATTTTATATTTTTGTGTTTCTATAATACCAGAAAGTAGTGATTTACTATGCACAACAATGTCCTTATTTGTTAATAAACCAACAGCACGATACATTGCTCCAATATTTCCACCACCATTTCTAGAAATATCAATCACAACATTTTTAATATTTTTTTGTTTTAATATTTTTTGTAATGTATTTCTTAAAAATTCAAATGTGTCGCTTTTGATATTTTTTGCATAAATTTCATTATTAGATGCTGTTTCAAAATTATCGATAATAATATATGCTAAGTTACCATTTATAATAAAACCATCTTGTTTAATTTTTTGCTCAAGTATGGCTCTTTTTTGCTCAAGGTATTCATTAACTTTGGCATATTCACTTCGTTCAGTTCCATATAATTGAGATGCATAATCATTGATTTTTTTGCTATTGTTTGTGAATATATTTAACATATTAATTCTAGTATGCAAGTCATTTAATTTGTTAAAGAATAATTTTGCATATGCCTTGTTATATATATCGGGATTATTGCTTAATAATTCTTTTTTTATATCGGTGATATACTGTTGAAAGTTTGATATATTTTTATATGATTTAAGTCCATAAAAATTATCAAGGGTAAATAAGAGATTATCAAGATTATAAATTCGATCCTGTGTTGTTTCTTTATCCGCCGACCATGAACCTTGTTGATATGAGTAAGCGTCATTTTCATCTTCCATTAGTGAAAAAAATTTACCATAAACCGCATCGCCATTATAGTAGAGATTGTAATAGTTTTGACTACAAAATAAGGTATTAAAAATACTTAAAGGAATAAAAGTTCTTCTCCCCTCTTTAAAAATATCGATGTGATAACTTCTTAGATCAAATTTGATAGGTCCGTTTAAGTCGTCAATATTTTCAATTTTTGAGCCTTCATAACTTATGAAACGTGAGTAATTAGTCGAATTGCCTTGCTTAACAAAATTAAAAAATGCTTCGTTGCTAACACTAATAATATCACGATCTGCGTCAATATACATTAATTGATTATTTGAAACTAGTTGTGTTGCATTGATGTCATAAGTCGGTATTTTTCTAATTAGCGAAGTATCAACGAAGCCATTTAAAACACCTAACATTTCCTCAATAGCAACATATGGTTGATGAATTTTATTGTCAAGAAAATATAAGTTTAGATTTTTATTTTTTATTGAATAATCTTTTGATGATAAATTTATAAATTTTGTTTTCTTGATATTAAAAATTTTAGAAGGACCATTGTCTAAATAATCAAAATCACTATAACATGAAACAGCACTCAATGATATTAGCGGTAATGGTGTACCTAATAGAAATAAGAACTTTTTCTTCATATTTTAATTCCCTCTTAATTCCCTATAATATTGAAATTTTACGCTTTTATTAAGGTTCATTATCAAAATTATTGATTTACTTATGCAAAGATGTGAAATAGATTAATTTAATTAGTTTTTTATAAAAACTTATTGATTTTGAAAAATTTATAAGTTTGTGTTGCTCTATACAAAAACAAAATTTTTTGATATTTGAAATTAAATATTTATTTTCCCAATTTTATGATTTAAAAATACAAACTCAACTTAAATTAAGATAGATTTATGATTTTATTTAATTGTTTAACTACAATTTTATCAAAATTTTGCATCTTTTATTATAGGATAATAGCCTATATAAAAAGCTCATATTTTGATATCAAAATTCATTTTATATGTATTATGATAATTAATGCAAAAATAAATTTTATAAAAAGCGTTCTTAAATTTATTTTAGTGCTAAAATATTATATGCAACGGTCGTGTAGCTCAGGGGATAGAGTACGTGCCTTCTAAGCATGTGGTCGCAGGTTCGAATCCTGCTACGATCGCCATTTTTTTTATTCTTTTTTTATACTAAATTATTAATAAAACTTAATTTAATTGTTTTTAATACAAAATAAGAAAAGACCCAAATCTTTTTATTTAAATTTGAGTCTGATGTTTTTTTCTGATATTTTTATTTTTTAGTTATTAGTATGGGTTTGTGGTTTATTGATTAGTTGTTCAAGTTTCTTTGATTTTTCAACTAATTCTTGACTTGTTTTTTCTAATTCTTTTTTAGCATTTGTATTTGCTAAATTTGCTTCTTCTTTTTCCTTTGTTTTACTTACTAAAGTTTGGTTTAGGTTTGTGATATCTTTATTTATAGTTTCTAGTTTTTCTTCTTGTTCACTTATATCTTGTGTTGTTTCTTTTAAGACACTTTGAGATTCGCTAAGTTGTTGTTTGGTTTTTTGCAACTCGTTATCTTTATTTTTTAATTGCTCAATTGTGTTATCTAGATTTTGTTGTGCAATATCTAATAATGATATTGTATTATCTTTATTATTTTGAATTTTTTGTTGCTCTAATCTTGTGAATTCGAGATTTTTGTTTATTTTATTTATTTCTGCAATTTTTTTATCCTTTGATTGTGTCAGAGTTTTTAACTCAGCTTCCTTTTCTTCTTTTTTGTTTAAAAACATTTGAATATCACTATTTATTTTTTTCAATTTTGAAGCATCATTAGCTTTAGTATCTTTGATTTTTTTAATTTCTTTATTTGCTGCTTGTAATTTTAAGTTTATATTTTCTATATTTTGAGCTTTATTTGCTACCTTCTTATTTGCTTCTTCTAAATCCTTTTGTGCTTGTGCATTTGTGTTTTCAGTTATGGTTTTTGATTGATTTGAGTTATTGATAGCATGTTCTATATTTTTAATATTTTCATTAACAATGCTAATTTGACTTGCTAATTTGTCAGCTTCTTGTTGTGTATTTTGTTTTGTAGTTTTATAATCTTGCAATACTTGTTGTTCATCATTTAATTGCTTTGATATGTTGTTTAATTCTTGATTTTTATTATTTAGTTTTTGGGTTGCTATTTTATGTTCAAAATCTGCTTTTTCCTTATTAGCTTGGGCTTTTTGTTCTTCTAGTTTTGCTATTTCATGTGCATTATTTTTTTTGTTTACTTCTTTTTGTTTTTCATCTATTGTTTGTATCGTGGTTTGAAGTTGGGTTTCGAGACCACTTTTATTTTTTAGAGTTTCCTTTAAATTATTATCAGCTTCTAGTTTTGCTAAGGTTGCTTCTTCTTTATTTTTCTTAATTTCCTGAATTTTAGCGTTTGCTTCTTTTAATTTAGTGTTTGCTAATTCAAGATCACTAGTTTTTTGTGTTACATTTTTATTAGCTTGACTCAATTCGCTTTCAGCTCCGTTATTTTCTGTTTGCAATGTTTTGCTTGAATTAGTTAATGGCGCTAATGAAAGGTTGATTTTAGCAATTTCATTATCTATTTGATTTATTTTTGTTTCAGTTTCTTGTATTTTTTGTTGTAATAAATTTTTATTTGTTTCTACATTATTTAAGGTATCTATAGCTTTTTGTTCTTCTGCAATTTTTGTATTTAAGTTTTTTATATTACTTTCATATTCTTTTTTAGCTTCTTGTAATTCTGCTATATTTGATTGTTTTGTAGCATTAGCATTCTGAAGTTCTTGCTTCGCAGCATTTAACTCTCTTTTTATCCTATCTATCTCATTATTTTTTGTTTGAATAGAAGATTTTGTTTGTTCAAGTTCGTGCATTGCGTTATTTTTTTCACGTTCAGCATTGTTGTATTCTTGTTGAACATTATCTTTTTCTTTAGTTTTTTCGGCAAGTATTTTTGTTTTTTCTTCTAATACCCTTTGGGCATCATTATATTTTTGCTCATAGGATTCTAATTTAGAATTAAGGCGCAATATGTCATCATTATAATAATCGTTTTTCTCCTCTTCTAATTCTCTTATTTCTTTTTCTATTTTTTTTATAATTGACGCACCACCATATGTTATTGGCTCATCATGTTTGCGTTCAGATTCTAAATCTCCTTCTGTTTCTTTCGTTAGCGCCTCAAATATTTGGGCATATTGTTTTTCTATTTCTTTTTCAAGTTTTTTTATTTCATTATCAAAGTCTATCTGATATTTTTTATTTTGTTCTATTAACTTATCATATTCATTTTTTACATTTTCGTAGTTATTATTTTCTACTTTTGCGGTTTCAAATGCTGATTTTTTTTCTTTTTCCGCTTTTCTAAATTCATTAGTTGCCTGAGCTAAAATTTGACTAATTCCATCTAATTCGGTGTTCTTTTCTTGTAACACTTGCATATTATATTGTTCTAAACGTTGTAGATTTGATAAATTAGTTTCTTCTATTTCTAATTCTTTTTCTTTTTTAGATACAGCAACTGATTTATCTTTAATTGAGTTGTTAGTTTCATCTAATTTATTCTCAGTTTCTGTGATTTTTTGTTTACTTGTATCTAATGCACTTGAAGCTTTGTTTTTTTCTTGTGATTTGGTAGTTTTGGAAGCAGTTTTTTGTTTTATTTCTTCCGTGTATTTTTGTAGGCCTTGTTCTAGCTTTGCTTTTTCTTGTTGTAGTGAACTCTTTAGATTATTTTGTTGTTGCAATTCCTTATTTTTTAGAGCAATATCATTTTGATTCTGCGAAAGTTTTTGCTTAGCTTGCTTTGCTTTTTCTATTGCACTCTTTTGAGACTCATTTGCCTTTTTTAATGCATCAATCGCACTTTGTAAATCATTTGCTAATTGCAAAATTTTGATTGATTCCTCTTGTAAATTATTGTTGATATTTAAAAGGTTTGTATCAGCCTCTTCTTTTTTAGTTTCTAGTTCTTTTAATTGTCTGTTTGTGTTTTCTAGGCTTTGCTTTGTTGATTTTTGTGCTTCCTGAGCTTGTACTAGTTCTTTATTTGCCTCTATTAATTCATTATTTTTAGTCGAAATTTCACTTGCTTTTTGATTTAGTGATTGTGTTGCTTGTGCTAGCTTTTCATTTGCTTTTGTAACTTCTTGTTGTGCTTTATTTTGTTCAACCATTAATTGTTTTTTTACATCGGTTTTATCTAGAATTTCTTTTTCTTTTTTGCCTATATCTAAACTAATTTTATCAAGAAGTTGTTGCACACTTTGTTTCTGAGTTTCGAGAGTTTCTTTTTGTTTTTGTGTAAGTTCTAATTCCTTGTTTTTTAGTGAAATTTCGCCTTGCTTTTCTAGCAGGTTTTGCTTTGCTTGTTCAGCTTTTTCTACTTTATTTTTTTGATTCTCATTCTCTTTTTTTAATTCATCAATAGCAGAGTGCAGTTGCATTGTTATTTGATCGATTTTGTTGGTTTGTTCTTGAAAACTGTTGTTATTTTGTAATAAATTTGCCTCAAGATTTTTTCTTTGTTTTTCGAGGTCTATGATTGTCTGATTAATATTATCTAAATTTTGCATTGAATTATTTAGGGCTTCCTGAGCTTGTGCTAGTTCTTTATTTGCCTCTATTAATTCATTGTTTTTAGTTGAAATTTCACTTTGTTTTTGTGCTAAAAGATGATCGGTTTGTTTGATCTTTTCTTGTAGTTTATTGATTTTCTCTTGATTGTCATTTTTTTGTGCTTCTAGTTGATTTCTAACATTAGTTTGTGCCTGAATTTCAGATTCTTTTTGGCTAATTATGTTGTTAATTCTTTCTAGATTTTTATCGGCATTTTGTTTTTGATTATTTATTAGTTCTTTTTTATTTTTTGCTTCTTCAAGATCTTTGTTTATTAAAGAAATTTCGTTTTGTTTTTGGACTAAATTTTGGTTAGCCTCATATGATTTTTCTGTCGCATTTTTTTGGTTATGGTCAGCTTGCTTTAATTCAATAATTGCCATTTGAAGTTCTTTGATTATTGCGCTTAGTTTTTTTGAATCAATAGAAGGATTTGTTTTTGGTGAGTCTTTATCTTTTTTTAGATTTTCATTCTGTTTTTTTAATTCCTGGTTTTTTGTAAGTGAATCTAAGAGTTTTCTTTCTAAATCTTCTTTAATTTTTTGCGCTTCTTTTAATAGTTTATTTGTTCTTTCTTGTTCTATTGCTTTCTTATTAAGTTCAGTTATATTGTTTAATGTCTTGAATTTATGGCTTAAAATAGGTTTATTTTTAAAAATTATTTGAAATTCATAATCAGTGCTAGATTCTAAAGGAGCTTCGTTTCTTTTCTCGCCCCAAGAAATAGTTTCATTATTTTTGTTTATAATGTATTTCTTTTCAAGAAAAGCTTTTGGATTATTTTCGGGAAAGATTCTTGCTGTAAATTCGGTGTTTTCATAATTTTTATAGTTTTTTAGTATAAATGAAGCTGAGTTACTAGTTATTTTTTGTTTGTTTATTTCTAACTTATTTTGGTTATTGCTAACTAGGTATGCTGTTATTATGGCGCCAGTTGCTAATGTTGCTGCTATCGCTAGTTCTGCTCCTAGTAAAACTCTAGGTGTTTTTTTCTTTTTTGTTTTAATTTCATGTTTGTTTTCAGTCATATTTAAACCTTTTCTTATGTTTTGGTATTTAATTTTTTTACTAATATAATAATGTTTTTTTTTTTTTTTTGAATTTCGGGTTATGAACATTGGGCAGGGTTATAAATTGGGCATCAAATTTGAACTTATTTTGCTATTGAAATGTGAAATTTACTAGCTTTTTTGAAAATTTAGCCTGGTTAATTTTGCTTTTTTTTTTAAAAAAAAAAAAAAATAGAGTTTTAATAATTGTGTAACAATTTCTTATTAAAAACTCTATTTTGAATTAGATTATTGACATTACAATAGAAAGAACAAGAACAAACAAGATTATGCCGATTACTGAAATTGAAAGTTTTTTTAATTTTATAGTACCGAGTTTTTTGCTTTTTATAGCAATAAAGGTAATTGCAATTATTGTTAATAATGCACTAATTGCAAATATTGCATAACCAGCTTGGTTTAAAGCTTTCTTTCCTTCTAGATTATTATCTTTAATTTGAATTTCTGCTTTTAGATATGAATTTGTAAATTTTTCTTTGTCCTCTTTTTTATCTGGTTTTTTATTATCGATTAAAGCAGCAAGAATATCAAATCTTTCAATAATGTTTTTGACTTGTTTAGTGTAATTATCATATCAGCTAAAAATATTAATAGTTCTTGAACCAGTTGAAGAAATTAAACGAGATATTTGTTTATTTATAAGGTCATAATATTGATTTATTAAATTTAAATCAAATCCATTTTGAGCAAAGTTTTTCTTAATAATGTCTTTATTTATCTTAATTATTTCTTCAAATTGTATTAAAACAGCTTTAAGAGAGTTAGCAAGACTACTAAAATAATCTACACCATTGATTGTTGAAGAAAATAAACTAGTTAATAATAGATAATTTGAGTTTTTAATGTCGGCTTCGATAACAGATTTGTTATTTTCGTTTTTTAAGAGATTTTCAGCAGCTTTTGTGATTATATCGTTAGCAGCATTTACATACGATTCTTTATTAGTGATTAAAACTCCTGTACCAACCATATTATATAAAACGCTACGTAGCGTATCATTTCTTAAATCATTATAGTTTATTTTGTCATCAATTCCCAAAGCGGTAAATATTTTGCTAAATAGTTGTTTATTTTCTTTAATTATTTCTTCATATGCGTAATTAAGTGATTCTTGTTCCGGAGAAGTATCAATATTTATTTTAATTACATAATCACGACTCTTTTTAGGATCTACTCTATCACTAATTCTCACTGTTGCTGATAATGAATTTCCACCTTCACTTTTTAGATTAATTACGCTATATTTAAATCTAGTGTTAATGGCATTATCAAAAAAGAATATCTTTTCTTTTTCTTCTGCTTTTGAACTATCAAAAAACGTTTTTAGATTGTTTGCTGTTTTAGATGTGTAAATTGAAGAAACATTAGGTATTAGCGAAGGAAGAGCTTGAATTTGCTCTTGGGTATCAATTTCTTTTTGTTGTTTATCCCCGGGAATTATTGGCGGTTTTCTTATTGGTTCATCTTCTTTTTTATTTTTTTGTTCATCAAGAATGAATTTTTTATTCTGATCAAGATCAAATTTAACAAATTTCTTATGTAATTTCGAAACAATGTAATCTTCTCATGATGCAAAGTCTTTGGGCTGAGTAAAACTAAAACCATTAATTGTATTTTCTTTTTCTTTGAAGGTGCCGAATTTAATATTAATTTGTTCTCCTATTTTAGGAATGTCTACCTTGTCAAAAAGCATGTTTGGAAGTTGCTTTTGCAACGCACCAAAGTAATCCTTTATTAATTTATCAAGTCTTTGTTTGGTAATTGTATTAAGTTGTTCTTTATCTTTTGTAATTTTTCCATTTGGCTTAATTTGTTCTTCATAGTTAGTTTCTTTAGTTTTTCCGACCTTTATGTTATCAAATTTTTGCCCTTCGTATTCAACTACAGATGGAATGTAATTTTTATTAGTTGACATTACATATGGAAAAACAATTGTGAAACCAAGGTTATTCATATGCTTAGTTTTTAATGCATCTTTGTTTTTTTCAAGATACTGTTGTAGGACTTGGATGTAGATGAGTTTTTCTAAATTAGGTTTAAAATCCTTGTCTAAATCTTTCAACAATTTTCCTTTTTCATTATCAAGATATTTAATAGTAAAGTCAATTATTTTTTCAACATTTTTTTCCACATTATCTTTTGTAAATTTGGCAAAGGTATCAAAGTCGAGAGCTAGGCTAGGTTTTTCTGGAGCTTTTGGTTTTTGCTTATTTGGATCAGCGGGTTTTTGAGGCGCATCTTGTTTGAGTTCTTTTGTTTCATCTTGACGATTGTAGGCAGAAATAAGAGCTAACGAGGGAAGCGGGATCACACTGATTAAACTTAAAGAGAATAATTTATTTTTTAATTTCATAATTTTCCTCCTTGACTAATTTTAGTTTTTGCTCCATTTTTAGCATATATAGCCTTTGCTTTAAATGTTTTTCTTCAAGAAATTGGTCAAGACTTAGTCCAATTTTTTGCAATGATTCATAGTAATTAATTTTAGTTGTTATTTCTTTGATTTGCAAATTATCAAATTTTATCTTATTGTTTTGTTTGTATAATTCTAACTTACTAAATGAATTAATGTTAATTTCGTTTTCTTTGATGATTATATTTGCGTTAATTAAAAATAAAAATAATTCTTTTTCTTGATCAAGGTCTCTAATTTTAATAACTGTGTTTTCAAATGCCATCATTGAATTCGAATTAGCAAGACCCCACTCATCCTCTTCATCAATATTGATAAATAATATGGCATTTCTGATTGATAGATGTTTATTACCAATGAAGTGAATATTAATTTTAAATGAATTATTATTAATCATTATTTAATACCCCCAAAACCTTCGTTTGCTTTTGTTAATAAAACAATTTCTTCAATTTCCTTTTCGCGTTTAGTACGAATTATTTTTTTCTTAACCTTTGCAATATCTTCTTCAATTTGATTAATAATTTTATTGGTTGTAACAAGGTCATTTTTGGCATTGTAGAAAAATGACTCAATTAACAATGAATATATAGCATTTTCTAAAATGATGTTTATTTCATTTTCAACAAAATCCTCAATACCGGGATAAATTTTGTAACCAGAAATATCACCAACTGAATTTTGTTTATCAACTTCATTTACTAGTTTATTAATGTTGAATTCATCAATAGGAAGAACTGTAAAGTGCCCGTTATAATTTTTGTTGGTATTAAGAACAAAATTAACTTTTGAATAGTTATTATCTATATATAAGGTCTTAACTAATTGACTAACTCTTCAAGTAAGATTGGTAGCCTGTTTTTCTTCTTCACCAAAGGATTTTATTACGTTAAACTTGTTTTGATTGCAAAATTCACTAGCTCTTTGGCCAATTGTTATAAAATCATCGTGTTTAGGATTTACATTTGTAAGTAGCTTTTTTTCATATCTACTATATGAATCTGTTGAGTATTTTTGGTTCTCGGTCAAATAAATCCAAAGTACTGATCGTTTTTTAAATATATTACGTAATTTTTGAATAGTTTTATTATTATTTTCAGAATCATTAATTAACTTATTTTTTATTGTGTATTTTTCCTTAATAGCATTGATTAAGTTGATATTTAGCAATGCATTAGAAATATTGAATTTTAGCTTCCTCGTAAGCTTCATTATCTCAATCAAAAGAATATTTTTGGAATTATTTACCTTTGTCAATATTCCTTCAAGGTTTTGTAATTTTTCTTCTCATTTTTTTAAATGCATACTATCATCCTATAATACTTTTTTCGTTGTAAAATATGTTTAATAAATTAGATTCATTATCTGTTTTAACGATAATATTTTCAATAATTTCAACAAAGAAATTCTTATTTAATAATTGCTTTATCTCTTCATTGAAGTAAAGCGCTATTTTTGATTTAAATAGATTAGTTTCAGTTCTTAGATTAATTGATTCAATATTTGTTGATGGAAATTGCTTTATAAATGGTACTAGGTAGTAATTATTCAATCTTTCGTCCAATTTATAAGATAAAACAAATTCATCCAAAATAATTTCATATTTTTTATTTTGAGCCTGTTTTAGATAATTAAACAATTTTTTAACATCCATATCCTTTGATTTTGTTTGAGCTTTTAATTGAATTGTTGACATTAATTTATCGAAGGAGATAAAGTTAGGTTGTTTCTTTAGTTGCATGAAATCATAATTAAATACTTCTAAATCATTTTGTACGGCTTTTAAAATATTTTGCTCTTTCCTACTTAACTTCATTTGAAACTCCTTGGTTTATGACATTATTTTTCTTTGTAATTACTGTTAGAGTTCAAATTAGATTTATAACAGTTGATATGTTAAATAAAACAGCAAAACTTAAAGTAGTGATTACAAAAATTTGGTCCAGCGAAAGTTTTGAAGGAATATTATAGAATGATTGGTTATTATTTGAAAGTAGTAATGCATTTAAACCGTTAATTATTAGGGTAAATATTACTAATAAAACTAAACTCTTCAATATTATTGAAACATATATAGGTTCATTTGAAGTTCTGTATTTATAAAGCATTAATATTATAATGCTGAATATTGAAGAAAATAAAAGAGTAATATTTGTGACAATAATTTCTTGATTTTTTAAACTTACAATTGCGGTTATTATTCAAATTAGTGTAAAAATAAAGCCGGTAAAAATTGTATTTAATAAAACTCCTTTAATTTTTAGTGGTTTTAGAAAACTTACTAGGACATAACTAATAAAAAATAGGACAATAAATATTAAGCCAATAAGATAAATATAATTTCTTGATGGTTTTTCAGCATCAATGACATTTGAACTTGTTTTATAAAATAGTGCACGAATAAATCAAATTACAGTAGTAAAGGCAAAACCAATATAAAGAAGTAGTCTTTCTCTAGATTCATTATTTTTTTGTTGTTTTGATGCAGTTCATAAAATTCTTTCGATATTAATTCCAAATATTAGCACTCCTAATGTGACAAAAATTAGAATTAAGTAAAATAGATTAATTCCACTTTTTTGTGAAAATAAACTTATAAAGAATTGATGTACAGGATTATTATCTAGAAAATCAAATTTTTGCTCATCTTTTTCGATGGTGAATATTCATGCTGATATCGTAGCCATAAATCCTATGACTAAAATTGATCGAGAAATAATTGAAATAATAAGAGTTTTTTTGTTTTTATAAAATAAAGGATTAGTTTTTTTCTTTAATTTGTATGTATAAATTGCATAGGCAACATCGACAATTAATAATATAACTGATAAGAATGATAAATAGTAGTAACTTAGTGTTTTTTCATTAAACATCGTAAATAACAATATTACAGAAATAATTGATAGGGTTGAATATATGATAAATCAAGGTATATATTTTTTAGCCGATTCTTTATGGGTGAAGATATTAGAAAAGTTTTTGCTAATTGTGTATAAAAAGATACTAATTAATAGTGAAATTCTGAATATAGCAAGGTAATTAATACGTTCCAATGATAAACTTGAAAAGTTTAGGAAGTATTCAGGGGTATTTGTAAAAGGAGCGAAAAGTTTTGTTGAAAAAATTGTTATGGGGGCAAAAAATAAGATTAATCCTGATAAAAAAATAAACAAGGAAATGATAGTAATTTTCAAGATTGATACTAACAGATTTTTTCGCTTATTATTGAATAATGACTCAAAGTCATCATATATGCGATTTTCTTTGACTGTGGAATTTTGCATTATCTTGTGGTTCCTTTCTTAAATTTAAATTGCTCTGGAATATTCTCATCACCTAATCCGTTTGTAAATAGGTTGGTTTTTTGTAGATTTGGATAAAGATTTTTTAGAGCTTGTCTATATGATTTTGTTTGATTCTTGCCACCACCATAAATTAAGTCATATTCTGGAAGATTATATTTTCCGAATAAACCTTGATAATCAAAACCTTCTGATCTAAACGCAAGAGCAAGCCCAGTTCTTGCAAATTGATTGGTTGTATGGTGAATAGCGACTAATTCATTATTTTGGTTTCTAATTGATGAACCAGATGATCCGCCAGCTGGTGCTCATCTTCTTGGTAGATAGTTAAGGCTCATGCTGATATATTTCTTATTTTCATATTCAAATAATTTATCACCATTGATTGGCGCACTAATAAAAGAATCTAAAACCCCAGGTTTGTCAGCGAATGAACGATAACCAATTTGATATGATAAATAATTTCCTCTATTTAGCACATCGCTAGGGAATGAAGATGGCCCGTTTTCAGAATTGGTTAATTTTGCATCATAAAAGTCATAATTAGCATTAAATCATAAACTAAATGAATAACCAAACTTTGCTCTTTCTCTTTGATCATCATCGATGTATGCTTTTAAATAGAAATCTTCACGGGCGCTTGGCCATCCAACGGCAAATAAATGATCAAGACTAGGTGGAATCTTTCCACTTAACGGATAATCTATTGCTTGATAATCCACAAGATATGATTTGCTTCTAAATTTGATATGAGATTTTTTATCATTTGCATAATCATTTGTAACTTCTTTAGCTAGATTGAAATCTTTTTTAGCCTTTAAAGCTTCAGTTAAGGTTGCTGAATTAGAGGATGCGGAAAAATCTTTAATTTTTTCAAAGTCAATTTCAATAACAGCAAAATCAGCAAATTCTTCAACACCTTCATAAATTTTCTTTTGACGTTCTGATAAAAAATCAGTTGGATGAGTGCTTAGGTAGTCAGTTGCATTAAAAATGGTTCTAATTGCATCTTTATTTTGAGTTCCAAAAGTTGTGATATTGTCATCCATATCTGATATTCTTAGTTTTGCTCCGCTATGAATGTCTTTATTAATTCTTGTTAATGAGAATCCACTTAAATCCTTAGTTATAGCCCTTGCAACGTGGGCATTTGTTCCAAAATATCATTTAGTTGGATATTTTCCTGTGCTATCTGGTTGAAAGTCTAGAATTCACATAGTACCAGATTCAACATTATTTTCCTTCTTTGATTCAGCACGTTTTTTGTATTCATTAATTTTTTGCTCTAATTCCTTAATTTCTGCCGGTCTTGTATGTTTTTCGAAATGAGTTATTCTATCATCATATTCTTTAAGACTTTGTGTTTTTTGCTTGTTAAGACTTTCCACAAGATGTTCATCAGTATTTTCTTTTATTTTTTTATCTCAATCTGCTTCAACTTGTTTTTTATCTTCTTTTAGCTGAGCAATTTTTTCTTGAATTTTTTTCTTGAAGGTTTCTTCATTTTTTTCATCTTGTCAGAATTTAATTAAATCATTAGATTCAGAAATTTCTTTTTCATAAGTTTTGTAATTACTTATTGAAATTGAAAATGTTTGTTTAGCTATTTTTAGATACTGTTCGTTAATGATTGTTCTTGCGACACCGATGGTTTTAAAGATATCTGGTTTTCCTAATGAATCAATTAAACTAGGTTGCTTACCAACCTCAACACCATTTAATTCCAATCCATCTAATGTGCCATCTTGTTTGTATGTAGGGACACTGAAACCTTTGTAGGCGGAATTTTCATAGGTATCTAATTTTAATTCTTGCGCTTTTTGATCAAATTCTTTTTTCTTTGCATCGCTTATATTTAGGGAAGCTCTGAAATCTTTTAAATTATTAATACCGTTTTTCTTATAATTATCTTTCAGTCTTTCTACATATTCATTGTTATCTTTTTTATAACGATCATATTGACTTAATTTTTGATATTTTTGAATTTCACTTTCTTCAATTTTTTCATCAGAAACTCTTCCATTAGGTCTATTACCTTCACTATCAACATTGAAATTATTTTTGTTTAAACCTGATAGTTTAAATTTGTAATTTTTTTGCGTGTTAGTTGCTTTGTTTCTAAATACAAGTCTAATTTCAGCTTCGCCAGTGGTGTTGGCCTTATCTGCCAAATCAATATTAAAGACACTAAATTCAATTTTTTTGTTTATCGCATCATCTTTGGCTTTTATAACCAGTGATGCATATTGTTTTTGAAGTTGACTAGGAAAGATTTGCTTTTTTTCATGATAAGGGAAGAGATTTTCAAAAGATAAAACAAAATTAGTCTCAATATCTTGGGAACTAGTTAATCTATTAAAATCAGCTAAAAATTGTTCATCAGAATATTTAAGAGTGCTATCAATTTTTGGTTTACCATCGTTTTCTTCGTTAATTTTGCGAATATTTTCTAGTTCACTAGAAATTTGATTGTTTAGTTGAGATAATTTAGTTTTTGCTTTTTTTAGTTCAATGTTACTAATGTTATTATCTTCAAGCAATTCTTTAATTTTTTTAATTTCATTTTTTGATTCGATATAGGCCTTGCTTTTGAAATTTGTTTTATTTTCATTTTCAACATTTTTTAATAAACCTTCTAATTTAGTAAGGGCTTCTTTAACTAAACGCTTTTCTTTATCTTGCTCATTTTCACATGAAATTAAGCCTAGAGTAGGCAGAAAACTTAATACCGATGATGCTATTAAAATATTTAGCAAAGTGCGTTTTTTCTTTGTATTCATAATCTTTCCTTTCAAATGCTATATTTTTATAATTTATAGTTTAAGGTTTTAATTTATAAATTAAACTTGTATTCAATTATTAGGAATTATATACTACTTTTATTTAAAAAACGAGTTTTTTACTCGTTGTTTAAACCTAATTATTTTTTTAGTAATGAGTCGAATTTTTTTTGGGTTTCATTATCTATAGAAACTATTGAAACTGCTACGGCCCCAATTCCTGTATGAATAGAAACATCGGCTGGTAACTTGTATGTATAAATTGGGATCTGATCATTTATGATGTTTTTAAATTTTGTCAAAAGCTCCTCAATCATTTCATTATCTGAATGAAGAACAAAAAGCACTTTTCCATCAGGAGTGTCTTTGCTTTTATTTCACATATCTGTAACAGTTTTTTCAAGTGATTTAGTAAATACGCGTCCAATTGAGTCCTTTTCTAATACACCATTGTCAAAAGCGATTAGTGGAACTATTTTTAATAATTTAGCTATTGCAGCAGCACCTTTTGAAAGCCTTCCACCTTTGACAAGAGCGTCGTTAAATTGTGGAATTAAGATTAATCTTTCATTATTTATTTCAAAATGTTTTATAGCATCTTTAAAAGAAACACCTGAATTAATTTGAGATTCAAATTTAAATAAATCTTTTAGAATCAAGAAGGAAATTCTTTTTGATTCAACAATATATACTTTGTTATTATCTTGAAATTGTGTTTTAAGAAATGATGTTTGTGATGATAAAAATTTAGAGATAGGATAAACTAAAATTAAATCATATTCATTTAAGTATTTGTTTATCTCGATATCATTAATCGCTGGCGAAGAAGCCGCAGTGGTGGCATTAATTTTTTTATTTTCTCTTCACATTTTAGTATAATCATCAACAACAATATCTCTTCCGATTTGATATGTTTTACCGTCTATTTCGCATTGCAATGGTATAAATCCTCAACCAAGCTCATTAGCCTGCTTTTCCGTTAATCCAGATGAAGAATCAACAATAATTTTTATTTTCATACATTCCTCCTAAAAAATGGTTGTAGCAAAATAATTTAGTATTATATATAAATAATTTAAAAAAAAATTATAAAAACCCACAAAATAAGTTGATTTATTAAATTTTTTATATTTATATTTATGTTTGCCATTAGTACTTTTTCGTTTTTTAATTAGTATAAAAAGTTTTAAAAATTAAAAGTTAGCTATAATTTTAAAAATATTAAACAATAGAGTTTTAAAATAATCATAACCAAACTAGTTGGTCTTAACTTAAGGAGTTATTTACATTATGAATTTTTTAGAAGAGCTTAAAAACAGAAAAATACTAAATAATATTTCTAACGAAGAAAAGTTTTCTCAAATTTCTCATGATTCAGGAATTTATATTGGTTTTGACCCTACCGCCAAAAGTCTTCATTTAGGAAATTATTTGCAAATTGCTACCTTATTAAGATTTAAGAAACAAGGCTATAAGGCTTATGCAATTCTAGGAGGGATTACTGGGATGATTGGTGATCCAAGTTTTAGAAAGAGTGAAAGAAGCTTCCTTGATCAAAAAACCCTTATCAGCAATAAGGAATCAATAAAAAAACAACTAGAAAATTTTGGTTTATCAGTGATTGATAATATCGAATTTTATAAAGATATGACGTTATTTGATTTTCTTTCACAAATAGGAAAAATGATAAATGTAAATTATTTATTAGAAAAAGAAAGTATTGCAACTCGATTGGAAAATGGATTAACATTTACTGAATTTAGTTATCAGCTTATTCAAGGTTGAGACTTTAAGAACATGTTCGAAAAGTATGATGTGAAGATTCAGGCTGGCGGTTCAGATCAATGGGGTAATATTACAACTGGTCTTGAGTTTATTAGAAAAATTTATGGAGAAGCTGCTTGTGCGATTGCTTTAACAATTAATTTATTAACTGATGAAAATGGAAATAAATTTGGTAAGTCAACTGGCGGCGGCTCCTTGTGGTTAGATAAAAATATGACAACTCCTTATTCTCTATATCAATTTTTATTAAATCAATCAGATTCCAAAGTGGATGAATATTTAAAGACATTAACTTTTCTTAAATTAGATGAAATTCAAAATATTATGAGAGAGCATGAGCAAGCTAAATTTAAAAGAGTAGCGCAAAGAATTTTAGCATTTGAAGTGGTTAAGGATATTCATGGAATACAATATGCAAATCAGGCAAAAAAAATAAGTGAAATTTTATTTGCAAATAGTAAAGAGGAATTATTAATTAGCGATATTGAAATAATTAAAGAATCCCTTAAAACTTTTAGTGTTAAACACGGTACTAAATTTATTGATTTTATAAAGGAAAATAAAATCACTTCTTCAAATAGGGAAACTCGAGAATTTATAGCTAAAAAATCCTTTATGCTTGATAACGAGATTGTTGAAAATGAAAATATTGTAATTAATTTTGATAGATATGATAATAAGTATGCAGTCCTTAAAAAAGGAAAAAAAGAGTTTTTTATTTTAATAAATGCAAATTAGAAGAAAAAATATTCTACCCTTAAATTTAATTAATGAAATAAAATTTAATTTATTTGATTTGTTTTAGGCAAAATAGCAAAAGTACAATTGATATTTGCAAAAGATGGAAATTACTATTAAAGATTTTGCAGAAATAAAATAGAGGATGATTATAACATAAGATATTTTGGAGATAAAAGACTAGATAATTTTGAAAAATACAAAGAAATCTCGAACCTTAATTTTTTTGTTGTTAACAAAGCCAAGAGTGTATTCTGATTTTAGTTGTGAATAATTTTTTTGGATAATTTAAATATGAAGACAACTGATGTATGCTAGGCAGTAATTTTCCAAACTTATATTATGGTTTGCAAAAAATAGAATGCCTAGCAAAAATTTAGTAATTGCTTTTGTAATAATATTTAGATTAAGAATATGTATTTGCACAAGTTAAATAGCAATCCTTAGAAGCAAAATAGAAGTATTGATACTTATTTTAAATTGCTATTTTTTTAATACTTTTGGTAATAAAGCTCCTTGTTTTGAAAATATTGATATTAATAAAATTATTTTAGCTATTGAAAAACTGTGGATACGATGTTTTGCAATTAATTTACTAAGACAGCAAGATTAATTATTTTAAGGGTGATTGCTGAAAAAAATATTTTTGTTATAAAAAAGCATGTTAGGTGAAACATGCTTTTTTAAGATACAAGAATAACTATTTTTTAATTTCTTTCAATCTTGCGCTTTTTCCTTTAAGACCTCTCATGTAGTAAAGTTTAGCTCTTCTAACCTTATTTTTTCTAGTTACTTGAATAGCAGAAATTAAAGGAGAGTTAATTTTAAATACACGTTCAACGCCAATACCATATGAATCTTTTCTAACAGTGATAGATTTATTGATACCTTCACCATATGCAGCAATAACTAGCCCTTCAAATACTTGAATTCTTTCTTTATCGCCTTCTTTAATTCTAACGTGAACTCTAACTATGTACCCTTCTCTTATTTCGGGAAGATCTGTTCTAATTTGGTCTTTTTCTACAAGTTCTAATAAGCTACTTCTCATTTTTTATCCTTTCGATAATATCTTTACGATTTTTTAGTGTTTTTAAATAAGCATGTTTCTCACGTCATTCTTTTATTAGTTTATGATTACCAGAAAGTAATATTTCAGGAACTTTTAGTCCTTTATATTCTGCTGGTCTAGTGTATTGGGGATAGTCAAGTAGCCCTTCGTTTTCAAAACTTTCATTTTGATGGCTCCCCTTGCGCAAAACTCCGGGAACTAATCTAGCAACAGCTTCACAAACAACCATAGCTGCAGTTTCTCCACCTGTTAGAATATAATCTCCAATTGATAATTCTTCATCCACAAAATTTAAAACGCGTTCATCAAAACCTTCATAATGGCCACACACGAGTGTTATTTCATTATGCTTAGCAAGTTCGTGTGCTTTCATTTGGTTGAATTTTTGTCCTTGTGGACTAATTAGGATTTTATAACTATTGGGTAGTGTTTCGAGAGCGAGATCGATAGGCTCGACTTGTAGAAGCATTCCATCACCCCCGCCGTATATAGAATCATCAACCTTATTTCTTTTTTCTTTTGAAAATTTTCTAAAATCAATAATATTTAATTCTAGGTGCCCAAGACGTATTGCTTTGCCTATAACACTATAGGTTTTAAATGCTTCAAAATGTTCTGGGAATATTGTGAGAATGTTTATTTTCATAACTATTTGTTTTTTGATTCGATGTATTTTTTGTAGAAATCGTTCTTCTTTAAAAGAGTTCTAACTGTTTCAGTAGGCTTTGCTCCGTTGTTTAAGTATACAGTTGTTAATTCTTCATTTAGATATAAATTTTTTGTATGAGGATCATAGTATCCTAATTCATCAATAAATTTTCCATCACGTGGTGCTCTAGCATCAGAAGCAACAACTTTATATGTAGCATGGAATTTTTTTCCGGTTCTTTTTAGTCTTAATTTAACCATAAGTATTCCTCCTTGAAGTTTTTATATATTTTTAGTATATTTAAATTTTAATAAAAAAATTTTAACACAAAAAAATAAATGTTAAGTAAAAATGCTTAACACTTTAATTTGATTTTTATATTTGATATAAGCAAAGATGATTTGTATTATTTAGTTTTATAGTTTTATAAACTATAAACTATAAATAGTATAATTATTATTATTATTATGAACAAAGAATTATTAAAAGAAAAATTAAACTATTCATTTGCACCATATTCAAAGGTTAAAGTGGCAGCTTTAGCTATTGATAAGTTGGGCAATGAATATTATGGAGTCAATTGTGAAAATGCTGCGTATCCTAGTGGACTTTGCGCTGAAAGATCTGCACTTTTTGGTTCGGTAGCATATGGCGCAGAAGTGGGGACATTTAAGGAAATACATATAATTAGCAATTTGAATAAAATATTATTCCCATGCGGTGCCTGTCTACAAGTAATGTCTCAATTTTTAGATAAAGATTCCAAGGTAGTATTGCATTCTACTGATCTAACTGAGGAAAGACAATTTTCGATGAATCAATTAATACCTAGCGCAGTAAAAAATGAAGACATTATCCACGCTGCAAAATAAAATGGGGATTTTATGGAAACTGAACATGTTTGCGATTTAAAACATCTTGATTTGCATGGAAATAATTTTGGAGAAGAAATTTCTTATTATTTAGAAAAATTTTCAATATCACAAAAAGAATTGGCACAACGTTTAGGGCTTAGTGCTCAATATGTCTATATAATCATTAATAGCAAAACGAATGTTAATTTAAGTATTGCAATTATTGAAGGCTTGGAAAATGTTTTTAATTTGGAATTAGGTACGCTATCTGAGGTTTATTCAATATATGCTAATAAGGAAAAATCTAATCTGCAAGATGCTGAAAAACTTTTGGTGCAATATGGAGAGGACTTTATCATTAAGAATCCAAGTTTGCCACTGGTAAGTAATATTAAATTAACAAAGGATATGCCTATTAGCAAAAAATTGATGATTATGAATAGGTTTTATGGCGTTGCTAATTTAGATAATTATACCCAATATTTGCGTGAAAATGCACTAGCAGATGAAAGTATTTATGCCAACCCTAATAGTAAGGTTTGAATTAGATTTTGTGAGTTATCGGTTTTGGAAACAATTAGTACTAAAAAAATTGGTGTTTTTAGAAAAAATAATTTTGAAGTTGTGTATAAAAGAGTTGTTAAATTAATATGCGCTAAAAATTTAAACTTTAAAAATAAAATTGATGAAATACAAAATTATTTATTGACTAAAGGAATTATTTTGATTACAATGCCTTTTATCGAGAATAGCGATATTGCGGCCATTACTTTTCAAAAAGGAGCTAGAAGACTTATATTTGTTTCGGATATTTTCAATTGTGAAGCATTTATTTTTAACTATATTTTGCATGAATTAACACATTGTTTTTTTGTTAATAAAAACGAAAATGAAATTGATGATATTTATATTGAGGCATATCATAAAATTAAGTCTGAATATAATTTTAAATATGAGGGTATTGATGATGCTCTATTGGCTTTTGACAAGTGTAGTGCAGTGCAACATGATGATCGCAAGGGTGAGGTTTGCGATATAACTAAGAAAGTTTTTTATAAATACGAAAAAGTTTCTTTTAGTTAATATTTCTTGTAAAATATTCATTAAATGAAATAATTAAGAAATAAAAATAGGATCTGACTTAATAGATCCTATTTTTATTTAATTGTCTAAATCCAAATAAATATACTCAGTGGCCTCAGTGTTCATTTTCCCATTAACAATTATATCTAGGCATTTTACAGAATATCTGATAGCAGGTTGCTTCTTTTCGAGACCTTCAAGTACAAATTCCATCTCTATAACATGACCAGAAAGATATTTTAAGTTTCCTAATGTTGATGTAAAAGATAAATATTTTTTAAAATTTTCATTTGCTTTAACATTTTCGAACGTTCTTGAAGGGTCATTAGCAGCTTTTGATGTAATTCCCCTATCAATTGGATAGGAATCAGCTCTAATTTTTTGCAATATTTTCATTAATTCTTCACGAGGTAACTTTTTACCTTCATTTGTTAGGGTATATGAAAATGAGTTTTTTATTTCGCCTAATTGTGAAGTCGTTAGAAGTTTTGCTTTAGGACGTTTTAAAGGGTTTATTTTGCCTGTTGCATTATTTTGACTTTTGTCAGGCAAAAGCTGATTGTTTTGGCTATTTGTCGGTCCTCCACACGAAACAGCTATTAGCGGAAATATGATTCCACTAAATGAACTAAATATTAGAAATTTTTTTATCTTTTTCATATCTATATTATACCACTCCATTTTTTAATGTTTTAAATTAATCAGTTTGCAATTTGACTATTCCATTAGCTTCTTCTTGATAATTTCTATCGACACATTTTATAGTGTATTTAATTATTGGTGTTTGTCCATCAAATGCCAGTTTGAATTCATATATATGTGCTGAACCTAAACCATTTAATTTATGATATTTAAATGAAAAGTTTTTTTTAAATTCAGCATCTCAATTAATGATTTGAAAAGTATTTATTTTAGTATTATATTTTGATTTTGTAAACTTATCTCATAAGGCATATAATTTTCCTTCTTCATTTAATTTTTTGCCCTCGGGTTTTAATGTGAATTCAAATTTGTCTTTTATTTCTTGGATTTGTGAGTCGGTTAATAATTGTACTTTTGGTTTATTTGGATTTTTTTTATCAAAATTACATGATAATGTAACAATTGGCAGTGTGAGGATAGAACTAGTAGCAATTATTGATAAGAATATTTTCTTCTTATTTTTAATCATTTTTTTCTCCTTATTTAATTTTTATATCTTGTAAATAATTTAAGTTATTTCAACCAAGTGGTTTAATGATGTTATTTTGATAAATAATTTTAGAAAAGCTATTGATGTTAATTTGATTTATAAGATTTATTGAATAACTAATTAGATTATTAATTTCATTAATAAGTTTTAATTGGTTTTCTACTTCTAAATTACTTAGATAAGTGATAAATAATGTTTCTTGTGTTTTGCTCAAACTATTTTTGAGATTTATATTATTATTCACTAAAAAATTATGCAATGAAATAATCTGTTCAAAACTAGTTAAATAATCTTTCTTATTTTTAGATATAAGGTCAATTAATTTATTTAAATTATTTTCAAAATTTGTTAATTGTTTGTATAAATATTCTGGTGTTGTTCCTTGGAATAGTTTAAATGTAGATTTTTTGTATATTGATTTATTTCTCTCAAAAAATTCTTGATATTTTTCAAAGTTATCAATTTTAGTTATATCTATGTTTAGCCGGCGGTCGATAGAATTAAAAATCTTTTTAATCAGCAGTATCCTTTTGTTAATAAATTGATTATCCTTGGTGATCATTATAGGAATATTTACATAAATATTTTCATTTGAATTAGATGTTTTATAAAAATTATCAATTATATTTCTTAGGTTAGTTTCAATAAATTTAAATCATGTTGATTTAATCTTGTCTTCAACAAAAACAATTAATGGATCATTTAGTCTATTTTTATTTTGGTATTGGAATGTATCACTTAATTTTTTATTATTTGCTCCAAAAATAATAGGTTTCGATATTTGATTATATGCATCCTTTAGTTCACTTATTCCAATAGCTTCATTAGAAGCTAAAATATCAAGATTTTCTGGTGCTTGACTTAATCATAGATTTTTGTCATCCTCAATTAGGCTATACTGGTTTATTAGGTTGTTAAATAATGATTGAAATGTCAAATTATTTTTGCTAAGTTCTAGTGAGTTATTATCTTTTAATCCATAATATAGTTTCATAAAGTTTTTATTCATATATTTCGTTTTTATATCAGGATTTTGGTTAATGATAATATTGTTGTTAATTGAATATCTATTATAATTTTTTTGATATGAAAAATTATATTTCTTATAGTTTTCAAGAATATAGTTTTTTTCATCTAAATTAAGGTCTTCATATTCTATTTTTGAAATAATATTTTGCTTAAAAGCATTTAATGATTGGAGTGAAAACGTAGATTGCGATAAGGGCAACGAGTTGTATTGAATGATTATTTCTTTAAGATTATCATCTTCATTTTTTTGATAGTTTTTATTTATTTTTAAGGTAGTTTCATTGGCATTCATATGCGAAATAAAATAATTACTTGCATAAAATCTGTTTTGGTAGGTTTCACCATAATTAAAAAATCAATCAAGATTTTTTAGGGGATCTTTGTAACTTGATTCTATTATTTCATAAGGAATTGCATCTAGATAATTTTGAATAATAAGGATATTATCAAATATTTGTTTTAGATTTTTAAATGATCCGCCCCTTGTTTTAATAGTAATTTTATTATTATCAAAATTAAGTAGTGCATCAACATCAATATCATTTTGAATTAGGTAGTTATATAAATCGAAACCATCATTTTTTTGTAGTTTTTTATTGTTATATTTTGAAAGATCAATCTTATGCTTTGCAGCAAAAGAGTGGCGATATTCTTTGTTTCGTAACAATTTTGATAATAACCCCAGTTTAAATGATTTGTGGTTAATATGGTTATTGGTATTTATAATATTGCCTAGGTAATTAATCCAAACATTGTCTCTATTTTTGATGTCTATTATAACTTTATTTGTGTTATTCAAATCTTTAGCAAAGTTTGGGTTATTTATTGATTTGATATCACTCGAAGGAACAAATAGGAAGGGTGAGTTAAAACCATTACCTTTATCCTTTTTAGGCTTAAAAATACCATTTTCTGGTTTGTTTGATTCATTTTCATAATCTACAATATCAGTATTATCATTACTATATTCATTAGTGCCTATTGGTGTTGTGATATTAATTTTGTTGGCCCATTCTAATTTATAATGAAGTTCCGAGGGAGCTAAAACAATATTGTCTCTAAAATCAATTAAGGGCTGTTGGCTTGATTTTATTCGTATTAGTTTTGCTGCTGTTGCTAGGTTAATTTTGTGAATATTTTTACTAGTATAGTTATCATCAAGGTAGCTAAAGCTAGCATAATCATTACCATAATTATTTTTTTCAATGAAACGATATTTATTGGTGTTGAAATTATTTTTTACACATGATATTGTAATTATGGGCATTAAACTGATTAACGGTGTTAATAAAATCATTTTTTTGTTCATTTTATTTCCTCCCTTAGTTTGTTTAAACATGACTATGAAAACTTAAAAGCATTATTGTTGTGACAATAGAAGCAGCAAAAATTATTAATGTTCGATATAAAGTTTTAGTATCTTTGTTTCTTATATGAATAAATTCAGGGACTAGTTCAAAGATAGCGGTAAATATGATAATTGCGCCTCCAAAAATCAATAATGAGGATTGTATTCATTTTAAATCATCGTTTATGAATCGCCCAGTAAATGCTCCTAAAAAAATGAAGGGGATTATAAGTAAAAAAGTTATGAAATTATATAAAACTGCCTTTCCTTTTTTTTCTCCATATTGAATTTGACGGAAGTATATGATTGTGACTTCAATAAGGATATGGATGGTAAATGTTATTAGTAGAGTAAGTGAACTTGAAAAAGTATTTTGAGTAAATATTATTTTAAATATTGAATATCCAATAAAAAAACCATCAATTATTCTGTGACTTAATAACATAACAATTGCTAATCAAGCTGCTTTGGGGTTATCAATATCTTTGAATGAAATTAGGTGATCTGAGTGGTTATGTTCTTCATGACTTTTATGAGGATCTATTTTAGATTTTCTAATAAATAAATACCTTCCTGCAATAACAACACTAAAGCCTATTAATGCACTTATCCCGAGAATACCGACAGTTACTAGTGTCCTGTTTATTTCTGAACCAAACTTATTTGGGCCATCATGTGTAAAATCGATAGCAATTTTATATCCTTCTCGCAAAAAACCGAATGCCCCTATCATTAAAAACATTCCAGTTGAAAAAGCGTACATATAAATAATTGCATTACCTTTTTTTGCTTTTTCAGATGGCTTTATAAACGAAAGGAGACCTAATAATATGAGTGGTAAAATCATTAATATTGGGATATAAACTAGTATATTTATGAATATGGTTAATTCTATATTATTTTCAAATGCAGTCCCCACGTTATTTATTATCATATATTTACCTCCTTTCACAATGTTTATTAATTCGTAATTTTGTAATAATTATACAATATTTTTATAACTATAATATAAAAAAAAGTGATAAAATTTGTATTATGAAAATAAGAAAAAAGCTATTAAATTTGTTATTAATTTCTCCTATTGTGGCAATTCCTTTTGCGGTTTTAAGTTGTAGTCAAAATATTAAAAAAGAAGTATATTTAGATATTGATAAGGTATCGAGAGTATTTTTGAATAGATTAACTCTTAGTCAAATAGCTTCAATAGAAAAAGATGAACATATATTTTATTGATTCGATAAGAATGGCCGCCATAATTTTGATGCAGTAAAGATAGAAAATAAAAAAATGTACCTACTTAATAAAAATGAATGGGTTGAATATAAACCGGATTTTCCATATAGAAATAATTGAAAGCAGTTTACTACTGGCAATAATAATATTCGTATATTCGATTCAGATGAAAAGAGTGATATTAATAGCTTTTTGAATGAATATTCGTTTGATGATGTTGACTCAGCAGGTTCTTTTAATGACGAATGATTTACAACTCTATCATTGATATTTGGGAAAGATTTTAATAGAAATAGGGACCCCTATTTCGAGGACATACAGACAGTAATTTTTAGATTGAACCAAGATATTGATTTGAATTATTCTATAATGAATCGTAAATATCTTATTAATGCTAAAAAGCATAGGGTATTGTTTTCAAATTGAATTCAACCTCAATATATACAAGCAAAATCTTTTTTGTCAAATGAACATAATGAGATGAGATCAACATTTGTAAAACTATTAAAACTTTATTTAAATAAGTTTAACGTTGATGTGGCATCAATCGATATTGATTGAAGCAATAGCGAAATAAAACATTCATACTCTGGAGCTACAGATTATATTTCCTTTGAGATAAGTAGTATTAAGGATTGGAACGGTCAAGAATTAATAAAATCTAAAAATAAGAATAAAAAGTATTATTTAAATGGCTTCAGAAATTATGCCACAAATGGAAAATTTGGGGTCGGAACTAAAGGAATAAAAGAAGAATATCCATTATTTACTGATTACGTCGAAAATCCCCTTTTATTCATGGATGGAAAGAGATATCTAACAATTATTGATAATATTAATCACTTCATAAAGTCATCAGGTTCAAAAGATTATTGAAATGCCAAAGGTTTGATGAATTTATTTTGAAATCTAAAAGATGAGATCTTTGTAATAAAGATTCCAGAATATAGAAAAAAAGAAGATCTTGAATATAAAATAGTTGATTTTGAATTTACTGATTATTTTGACACTAATCAGGTTTTTAGAGCAATTGTTGAGGTTACTAAGAAAGATGGCACAAAAAAGAAATATTCCTGGTTAAGTTCTAACTTTGATGATCATGGACACAGATTAAAGGGGTTGATTACTAAAAATAAAAATAACGCAAATATTTTACCTGAGGATATTTATTCATTTAAACCAAGTAATAATGGGATAAAAGCTGGCATAAAACTTTCGGATTTTGTTAACAGTAACAAGGATTCAGCGTTTATGGAAGGGCTTAATGAAGCATCAAATAAGATGGATAAATTGTTTAATTATTGAAATAACGATAGTAGACAAAATTTTGATGTTTCGCTTTTAGATAATAATTCATATCAAGTCAAGGTGCTTGAAGCATATATTAATAACTATTTATTAGCTTATGCTCTAGAAAATAAACAAGGCAAAACATTAGATGGTATAAAGAGAATTGAACTTAATTTAATACCAGAAAAAAATAAATTAGGTCAATTATATATTGAATTAAATTTTATTTCATTTAATAATCCGTCTGATTTTAAGTATAAATCAAAAAATGATAAAGTTATAGCAAAGGCTTCTGTTTATTGAAATTATTTTAAGGGCTATGATGTTCAAAAATCTAATGATATATTTACACTTATTAATTTTGAAAGGTTGGTATAACTAATGAGGATCAAAAAAATTTTGACTAGTTTTTTGGGATTATCTTTATTTGGATTGCCTGCTATTTCAATCTCATGTATAAGATATCCAAATGATTCAGAAAATGTATCATTAAATGAATCGATAGAAAATAAGAGTAACATTGTTGAGATAAAACTTGAAAATAAACCAACACTTGAAATAAAAAAAATATACGATAATGAACTCTTGAAATTATTTTTAGAAGTTAAACAGACGTATCGAAATTATCGTAAGCGATATATTAGAATTATAAGAAGAATAGATGCTTTTAGAAACAAGGTTGCTGCATTAATTATCGACCAAGGAAAACCTGAGAATTCAAAAAAAATTAATGATTTTTTTGTTAAATGATTAGAAGAAGCAGGTAAACAAAAAACAAGTTTAGCTAAACTTTTAGATAAATATCAACTAATTTTTCAAGATGTTGATGCCGTTTTGAACGATGTTAATTTAGTTTTTGATAATCAACAGTTTATTAAATTTATCGAAATTATTGATAAGAGATTGAGTGGAAAGGATATTAATCTTGGTGAGCTGCAAAAGTCCATTATCGATGCCTGAGATTTTTTAAGAAAGAATGTATTTAATGAAAAAAAGGTTTCGAAAATAGAAGATCTTGACAAGATAAATATCGAGAGTGACAAGAATTCTCATACTCATTCACATGCCATTGTTAATCTTACCTTTGAAATGGGGTTATGGCATTTATTGTTAAAAAAGAGTGTAAAGGATCAAAAAATAATAGGTGAATTAAAAAAAGATTTTAAAGTTTTAAAAGAAAATGTTATTGACAACATTGGCCAAAAAAACTATGAATCAGATTATAATTTTTTAATTAAACTATTTAGTGAAAATATGGATTTTAACAAATCTAATAATCTAATTAATGATGAATATCAAGCCAAAGCTAAACAAATTATGGAAAGTATTAAGAAAATATTGATTGATGTTGCTAAAAAGGAAGGTATATCTGATAAATTAAATCTTAATTAATTGAATTTTTTAAAAAAATAGGCCTAAGTTGAATTTCTTTGCGAAGTATGCTTGGCCTATTTTATTTTGTTTTTGGGTTAAATGTATTAGCTAAACCTGATGATAGTAGCTTTAAATTTATTGAAAAAGCAATTATAAATATTGATGCGGTTAAGAGATATCCAGGATTATTGGATACCAAACTAATTGCTTCTTTTAAAATGAAACCTATATTTATGCTATTTGAATCATTAATAAAATCTAGGAATGCTAATGAAGAAGCAATTAAGATATTAATAGAAAATCTTTCAACTAATATTATTAGAAAGTTTGCAAAAATTCTTTTGAAAATATGATTATAGGCAATTCTTCAATTTGATGCACCAACAGCCCTTGAAGCAACGATAAATTCTTGTGTTAGCAAGGAATTGATTTCTTCTTTTGCAAATTTGAAATATGAAATTCAGCAAATTATTGATAATGATATAAACAACCCATATAAACTTGTTCCGATAAAAATAGATAATAGAAAAACTCAAATAATTTCTGGGATAACACTAATAGAGTTAATTATTCTATCAATAAATCGTACAATTATATTTTGCTTATAAATATTTATAATAACTGCAAAATTAAAACCGATAAAAATATTAATAATAATTGCAGCAAGAATTATTAAAATAGTTGACCAAATAGATGTTATCGTTCTAGCATATATATCAATTCCTTGGTTGTTTGTTCCTAGAAATAAACCATTAGGAATTTCTATGGGCATATCTTTGGATAATTGTAAGAGATTTACTGCTTTGATTAGATTGTAAGGATTGTATGTTAAAGTAACAATATCTGTATAAATAGTTTGCTCTCCACCAATATCTCTCGCTGAGTCAAATTCAATTCAAAATATTAAGTTTCTATGTTCACTAGCCGCTGATTTTGCTTCCAGTTTTGCGATGTTTCTTATAAAATCTAATTCAACACCACGATTAAAGTTTTTTGTTATTTTTTGAGAAATATTTGATGGCAGGTCATTAACTAGTGTTGTATTTTCATTGATTGAGTGAGTAGGAGAGTTTTTAATTAAAAATGTGGCAATTAATAAAGCTAATATTAAAATAGCAAAGCATATAAAACAAATAAGATTAAATTTATTGGCAAAAAATCTTTTTCAGTATTGTTTTGCGGAATTTGTATGGATAACATAAGGATTCGAATTCGATTTTTTTTCTCTTGCAAAGTTAAATAGATTATTGTGCATTTTTACCTCGTTTATATTTTTTAAAAAGAAGTAAAGAAGTGAATTCGTTTTTCGGGCTCAACTTTATTATAGCGATTTTATTGATTAATAAAAGAAAACTTAGTAAAATAAAATTAAAGATAAAGTAAAACATAATAATATCTACTTCACCTTTTCTGAAAGCAAATGAAATTAATAAACTTTGGCCTGGGATTGAAAAAATTCTTTCAACTAAAATTGTTATTGTGAATAATAAAACATAGAGAACAAAAAATAAGTTGAGTTCGCCAATTAACAATTCTTTTAAAACAACTTTTTTTAGTAAATCACGCTTTTTCATTCCATATGTTTTTGCAAATAGATAATAATCTGATTTAATAATTTCAAACGTTTTTTTTCTTGATTTAGAAAAGAAGATAGCTACTGTTGGAAGTGAAGAAATTAGTATAGGAACTATTAGCGAAGCAAAGCTAAGTTTACTATTTAAAAACTGCGAGGGATAGCCAAATATGTCTGCACTTGATAAAGCAAGAATGCAAATAATTAAGATTGGTAAGGAACCTAAAAAAGAAATAATAATAGAGGTTATAACATCATATGATTTATTAAATTTATAAGCAGAAAACACTCCTAATATGTTGCCGACAATAAAACTAATAATAAATACTGATAGACTTATTAAAAAGGTCCAACGAAATTGCCGTAAGTAGAGAAATAAAATGTTATTTTCAACACTTGCTAATTCATGAGAGTATATTTTTCCGGGATTAAATGTAAATAAATTTGTTAAAAAGGTCTTAAATCTAGCTCCATAGTTATGTGAAATTTGTGAATAAATAGCTATATTTTTTTTAATTTGAGGTTCAATTAAAACATTTATTGCAAAGAATATAATAACAATTGAAATAAAGAAAATAAAAAAATAGAAAGCAATATTTTTGAACAAGTTTATCTTAATTTTAGTTGTCATAATTTACCCCCTATTTTTAACCCTATCTATCATTGGCGTATTTTGAATGCGTTATTCTTCGTGATGGTCATCGATGTTTTCTATTTGAATTGATTCTGTTTGAACTATTTTTTTGTCTGCGGTGTTATAGAAATTTATATTTAATATTAAGAAGTTATCTACAAATTTAGTTTTTGAATCATCAAAATTGATACTAAATTCAATATCATTTTTATTCTTATCAACTTTTTCGATTGGTAGTGTTTTTTGTAATTCTTCTAATAAATTTTTAAAGCCTTTTTCCTGCTCTGCTTTTAGTTTATTCAAGAAATTAGTTTGTGCTTCTTTTTCTTCAATTTTATTTTTTAATTTTGTTGTAAATTTTCAATTTGAAATCGTTTTTACAGGTTCGATTTTTTTGAAACCAATTAATGTAAATCTAATTGTAGTATTTAAAACCTTGAATTTAATATCTAGGTGGATTTCACCCTCATCATCATGCGAATGAGTTGAAGCGGAGATACTTAATTCTTCTTTTTCTCTTAATTCATTTTCGATAAAAATAATTGAATATTTTGAAAAAACTTTTTTAACATCTTCTCATTTTTTTGCTGATTTTAATTCCTTAACTACATCAGAAGCAATAACTTCTTCTTGATTTTCGGCTATTTTTTGAACAATTAATCCTGATTTTTCTTGTGTGTTTCTTTTATTGAAACTTGATATTGCTAGTTTTATTTTTTCTAATAATGATTTAACCTTTTTTTCGTCTTTTTCATCTTTTTTAAGTTTATTTATCTCTTCTAGTATTTTTTGAGCATTCTCTTTTTCATTTAAATCTTCCTCATATTTAATAATTTTTTGAATTTGGTCTTTTTTTGAAATAATTTGGTTGATTTCCGCAGTTGAATCGCCATTTTTATTACTACATGATGCAACTACTAATGGAGTGCTTAAAACTGCTATTAAAGGTGATAGTGATAAAAATAACTTTATGTTTTTTTTCATATATTTACCTCATTTAAAATTAAATTACTTTAATAAATTATAACAAAAATAGTTTAACTATATTTTTATTTTTTTTGCATTTTTGTCTTATTTATGCGATTTTTATTAAAATAATGTGAAAAATTAAATAAAATTTAAATTAACAAAGTAATTAACTAAAATTAATTATAAAATTGTTTCCAATTGGTATTATAAACTTGTTGCTGAAAGGTTAAGATGTTATATGAGTAAAAAAGATTTATTGATGTTAGAGAATCGAATAAATTCATGTACAACCTTTGGAGAATTTTTAAGAAATATTTTCACAATTGCCAATATTAAGACAAATGATGTTTGTAAAAAGATTAAAGCCGATCGAAGAAAAATATTTAACTTGTTAAACGATTTAAGAGATGATGTTAGTCTTAATTTAATTCAAGATTTAGAAAAAATGTTAGACCTAAAAATTGGCTATTTAACAAATAAATGATATTTTTTTAGAAATAATCTTAATGTTGGCCCATTAGACAAAACAGAAATAATTAAAAGACTAGGCTGGGAGATACTTGAAAAAAATCGTTATCTTACTAATATCTTGGGTGATAATAGGCTTAGCCAGTCGCCAAGTGAAGAAGAAATAATTGAATTTCTTGAAAAATATTATGGAACATTGAACATTGAGGAATATTCAAAGTATATTTCAAAACATTTGTATATTAATCATTGCAAAATTACAAAACATAATAGAATCCCTTTTATTCGTTTTTGTGAATTGTTCATTAGAGAAAATTTTAAAGGAAAAGACATTGCTTCAAGATCAAGATTTAAGGAATATTTACCAAAATTTGTTATTGTTAGATTAATTGATACACTGTTTAATGAAATTGATTCTTTTGATGAAAAAATTAGTAAAGTTTCTTTGCTTCTTAAAGATAGAAATATTGAGTTAATAAAACTGCCCTATATTGAAAAAACGATGACAAGATCGATAACCTTTTCATTTGGCCCTAAAAAATATATTATTATAACTGATATGTATAATTCCGAAATATTGATTTTATTTTCATTATTTAGAGAAATTATGATTTGCTTTAATCCTTGATTATCAAGAGAAGAGTATTATGAAGAATTTAGAAAAAAATATGATATTTGAAGAGGATACAATAAGGCTAGAAATTTAAGAATGATTGATGATATTTTAGAAGGAATTAAGCAAATTTCTTTGCTTGATAAGAATAATGCTAATTTTTATGAAAATATTCTTGAAATTTATAAGAGCATTGCTAAAAAATATAAAAAAATAAAATTTTAGATGCTAAATATTTTAAAAACTACTAAAAATAAGTTGATTTATAACAAAATAAAAAAACATAAAATATAGGCTGATATCTATTTTTTATTTTTAATGTTATTATATTAAAATAAACTAATAATAATTTAAATTATGAATACCTAATAGAAATTAAGATATATTTAGCTTGGTTTTTAAGTGTTATATTAACTTAAAATTAAATTAAATAAGGAGGAAAATTATGAAAAAAACTATCTATCTAGCTGGCGGATGCTTTTGGGGTGTGCAAGCCTATTTTTCGCGTTTAAAAGGTGTTATAGAAACTAAGACTGGTTATGCAAACGGTAATACTGATGTAACCTCATATTATCAAATTAAATCAACCTTACATGCTGAGACAGTGAGGGTCATTTATGATAATGAGAAAATTTCTTTAGAGGAACTTGTTTTACACTTATTTAGAATTATTAATCCAGGATCCTTAAATAAGCAGGGAGGTGATATTGGTATCCAATATCGAACCGGTGTATACTATGATAATGAAAGTGATTTTACTAAATTAGAAAAGTTATTTAATATTTTAAAGGGAAATTATAGTGAATTTTATGTAGAACTTTTACCTCTCACAAATTTTGTAATCGCAGAAGAATATCATCAAGATTATTTGCAAAGAAATCCATCTGGTTATTGTCATGTAAGACTTGATATTGAACCTGAATTAAATGAGAGTGAGAAAAAAATTATTAATTTATTAAAATAATATCATTATATTAAGATAGGTAACGAGAAAAAAACATAGCAAGAAAAGCTATGTTTTTAGTTAAATCCATATTATTTCGTTTATTTTTTTAAAAAAATTCAAATATAGTTAACATAATACTTAGTAAAATTAATAAATAATAACTTAAATGTATTTATTTTTATTTTTTTTAAGTATAAGTGAGGTAAATAAATGAATGAAGAAAAGAAAATAATTATTCCCAACCGCTTGCATTATAACGGCAATCAATATGTAGTTGATCATGAAACAAAAACAGTTAAATTAACTGCTGAATACCATAAAAACTTATTATCAAAAAAACCTGGTGAATTTGGCGGTTTTAGAAAAATAACTGGTTCAGCTCTTGGAGATATTTTAAAACTAACTCAGTTTAATAGCCCTTTTGCTGCATTTGCGAGAATAGCTAATTTTAGATTTCCAGTATTGGATCCGAAATATGTAAATGCCGGAGTTATTCTAGAACCTAAAATTCTTGAAAAAATTGAAAAATCATTCAATTTACCTATTCAACGGTTCCCTGCCGAAAAGTTTAACTATGATTATTTCAAAAATAATGTTTTTTTTGGCGGATTACCAGATGGCTATATTGCTGAAAAGAAGATGATTATTGAAATAAAAACCGTCGGAAGCAAAAAACTTGAATCTTGGAAACAAGGTATGATTAATGTTGCTTATTTAAAACAAGCACAATTATATTCGTATTTGATGGGGGCCAAACATTTTGCAATTATTGCTTGTTTTTTAGAAGAAGAAGATTACAAAGACCCTAATTTAGTTGACATAAATAATCGAGTTGTTAAGGGTTGACCTTTTGAGGTAAATGAAGAACAGGTCTTGGATGATATGGCAGCATGCAAAAAATGATATGATAAATACACAAAATTAGGTATTAGTCCTACTTGAAATAATAGTATAGATGTTGATATTGTAAAATATTTAGAATGTAAGAATTATGATGAATGAAAAAAATTATATCTAGAGTGAGTTAATGAAGGCAAGGCTGTGGCAGAGTATGAAAAATAAGGTAAGATATTCATTTAGCGATTTTTTAGTTGCTAATACTACACACCCATGGTTAGTATTTAATAGCATTGATGGCAATTTAGATTCAAGCCATGAAATTTTTGCAGGTAATTTTAATTTTGATTTAGAGGACGATAATGATTCTAGTGTCAATCATGAACTTATTAACTTTTATTTTGATAAAATAGACAATATTTCAAACGAGTTTGCGTCTAAATATTTAGATAAGGAAAAGCAAGACTATATCCAAGAACTCGACACCCTGGAAAAAATAGATTTTTTAAAGGAAACAGTTCGTAATAATCATGAATTAATTAATAACACAGTTGATGAAGATGTATATAAAAATTTAAATTTTCTTTTTTCCATTTTTACAACAGTTAATATTCTTTCCTCGGGCTTAGATACCGTTTATGATCAGGCAATTGATTTTTTAGTTGATTTTTATAAAGAAAGATATCATATAAAGGACGAAGAAATCAAATATATATCATTGAAGCAAAAGCAGGATGATGTATTGGCCGATACAATTAAATCAATAAATGAAAATTATCGCTTGATTATAAACCCAGCCTTTGAATATCAATCTTGTTATGCAAAAGTTGCTTTCTATGATACAAAATTAAAACATTTTGGTGATTTAATTTATTCGCAAAAAACGAATAGAAAAAATCTATTAAAGGCATATTGAAATTATAATATCATCACCAAATCACTAAATAGTGATATTAATGAGATATTTTTGTTAAAACCTAGATATCAAAAGAAAAAGAATGTAAGAAAAAATATTCTAAAGTTCAATCTATCAAAATATTGTTCTCCAAATAAAGGCGGCGTAGATATTAAACCTAATGATAAAGTCTTATTATCTGAGGATGAAGTTGAAGCTAAATATATTTGTGATCCTAATTTTGCATATACAAAACCAGTAAGATCAAAAAAAACAAATAATTTATCAATCATTGACCATGTTAAAGGTGAATTGATTTCCGCTGGATACGATTTTAATGAGAAAAGATTGGCAAATATTGAAGAGCACGCAAAAAATATAAGTGATTATACGTGTTCATTTAAAGAGTTTATTTATTTAATTAATAATAGAGATTCGCTACAAATGGATTGAACTTTAACTAAGGATGATTTCATTGACAATTTTAATTCGAATATTTTCTTTTATAAATTAGTTGAAAAACAGTTCCCTAAATATAAATTTGGAAGCAAAAAAATATTAAAGCTAATTTCCGGTTTAAATAATGATGTTGATTTACTAACAAAAAGAACTGTTAGTGAATTTTATGATAATAATCTTATTTCTATAAATCCAGAAATACAAAGCATTTATGAGTATAATGTAATAACGGATAAGAATGCCAAGATTGCTTGGTTTGATTTTGAAGGTGTAACATTACCTACTCCAATGCTCGATTATTTGCCAGCATGAAATCAAGTAATATCTCAAACATCAATTGTAAAGACGCAGAATGATGAAATTTATGAAAGTAATGATTATGTTTATGATCCTTTAACTTTTGATATCAATACATATAAAAAAATTATCGATGATTTATATGACCAAGAAATTTCATATTATATTATTTACAATATAAATTATGAGAAGAGCAGATTACTTGAAATAAAAGAGTCGCTTCATATTTATTGTTTACAAAATAAATTAGACGAGATTCAATTTAATGAATATGCAAAAAAAATCGATTTTATTGTAAACCGTCTTGTTGACATATGCAATTTTTTTTCTGGACGAAAACAGAAAATTTTTGTTGTAGATAGAATGATAAATCTAGGATATATTAATGGATCATATTCAATAAAAAAGATTGAATATTTTGTAACAAATAATAATTTAAATAAACATTTAAAATATAATATCACTCCATATTCAAAACTTAATGTTAAAAATGGTTCGGAGGCGCTAACAATTGCTACGACAAGAGCCCTAAATCTTATTAAGGATAATGAATGAAACCGAAAAATTAAAGATCTAAAAATTTATTGTCATAATGATGTTATGGCAATGTTAATGGCTGCAGAACTGGTTAAGTATTTGTTAAAAAATAAGGACGAATATTTTGAGAATTTTTATAAATACAATAAATAATTAGAGAAAAAACAAGGAAAAATTTTATTGTTTTTTTGTTGTAATTCTAACATGAAAGCTAATTTCAAAAATCGCGGTATGTTATTAGAAACAATCATCAATCAAACGAGAGAGTTTTATTTTAAGAATAGCATTTGTATTATCCATAAGAAGAATCTTGATATTACTTTTAAATCTGTTCAATTGCATGATAAAAAGTTGAAACTAGATAATGCAATAATCAGCAGCAAAAGCTCTGTTGATTATTATGGAATATATAAAGGAAGGTTTTTGGCATTTGAGGCCAAAAGCACTGAATCGGATGTTTTACCTTTTAATAATATTAAACAGCATCAAATTGAATACCTTGATCTTATTAAAAAGCATAATGGTATTGCTTTTTGAATAATTTATTTTAAGCCTAAAAATTTATTTTTGTTAATTGAACATCATATTTTGCAGGAAAAATTTAAAACAAAAAAAGCCCTTCACTATGAAGAAGCCTTGTGTTGAGGAAAAAAATTATCATTATCTTTTCCTGGAATATTGAACATAGTTGAGAATATTACTTTTTAATTTTTTGATATATTTCATCAACTTTTGATTTTAAAACATCTGAAAACTTAAATCTTGGGTCCATTTTTGAAGGAACTTCAATTTCCTCTTTTGTAATGTTATGCTGTTGGGTTTTTGCAGCTACATATTTGGAGGAAAAAACGCCGAAACCTGAAATAGTTATTTGTCTTGAATTAGCTAACTCTTCAATAATGATATCGACAACTTGATCAAAAATTGATTCAACCATTGCTTGTTGAAAGCCCGTTTCTTCCGATGTTTTTTTAATTAATTCTCTCTTTGTCATTATTCAGACTCCTTAATTTAATAAATAGTTTAAACCCTTTTAATTAAGCTATTAATAATAATTTGGGGATTTTCTTTATTATATACTATTTTGTAAATTCCTTCTATTAATGGTAAATTTAGTTTATTTTTAGATATATTTTGATGATAAATATATTTTAGGGCATATAACCCTTCGACGGTTGTTTGGCTATCATCTATTTTATTTTTTAGGAAGTTTAAACCATATTGGTAGTTTCTTGATTTTTCTGATAATCCTGTAAGAATTAAGTCGCCTAAGCCGCATAAATCATATATTGTTTCGGTTTTAGCGCCTAAAAATTTTCCATATTTTACCATTTCTTTTAATCCCATAGTTAATAGCGCTGCCTGTGTATTGGTCGAATATCCTAATGATGCGATTATGCCTGATGCTATTGCTAGTATATTTTTATATATTGAGCCTATTTCAGCGCCAATAACATCATCAATAGCCGAAACTGCAAATCAGTCATTTGTGAATATTGTTTTAACTTCATTAGCTTTATTTATATCCTTTGAAACGACATTGACAATTGTTATGTGTTTATTTATTATATCAATAGCAAAGGAAGGACCGATTAATGAAGTTATGCCTTTGATGTTTATGTTATCTTTTGCCATTTCAGCCATTTTGTTATGTACAAAACTGTTTGTATTAGGCCAAAACCCTTTTATTACATTAATAATTGTTACGTCGTTTTTGATTAATTTTATTAATTCTTCAAAAACAGGTGGAATAAATCTTGAAGGTATTGCTATGATGATAAATTCAACATTTTCTATTGCCTTTTCAAGGATTTTTGTTGTTTTGAAATTGGCAATTAATTTATTATCAAAATATTTTTTATTAAAGCCCTTTTCAAGGTCCTGCAATTCATTATCATTGATGCCATAAAATATAACGTCATGTCCGTTTTCGGCTAAAACATTTCCACATGCAGTACCCATTGCCCCGCTACCAAGAATAGCTATTCTTTTTTTCATAATTATTTGTCCTCTTTTTTATTTTTATTTTTTAGTATAAGGGTAATAGGTGTTCCACTGAAATCAAAATTTTGCCTTATTTGGTTTTCTATATATCTTAAATACGTAAAGTGCGCACATTTTTCATCATTTACAAATAATAAAAAAGTTGGAATTTTTCCATCAATTTGTCTTGCAAAGGTTATTGATAATCTTTTACCCTTAATGGGTGAAGCAGGTTTTATCATTTGTGCAGTCATCATTACTGAATTCAATTGATTGGTAACTATTTTTCTAGAAATATTGTTTTTAATTTTAATTATTTCATCTTTTAGTTTGCTTATTCTGACTCTGTTCTTAGCGGATATAAAAACAATAGGTGCTCAATCTACAAATTTTAATTTCTTAGAAAGGTTTTTTTTGTAAATATCCATTGTATTGGTATCTTTTTCAATTAAATCTCATTTATTTACAATAATAATTAATGGTTTTTTTAAATCATAGGCAATCCCAATAATATTTTGGCTAAAATGACTAACTTCTTCTGTGGCGTCTAACATTAATAAACATAAATCAGCTTCTTGTATTGAATCTGTGGCTCGCATTAATGCATAGTGCTCGATGCTATTGGATAATTTACTTTTTCTTTTAATACCTGCTGTATCAATAATTTCAAATTCCTCATTTTCAATTTTTATTATTGAAGAGACAGAATCTCTAGTTGTTCCAGCAATATTCGACACAATAGAACGTTCCTCATTGGTAAGGGTGTTAAGTAGCGTGGATTTTCCGACATTAGGCGAGCCTAATATAGTAAGTTTAAAGTGATTTGTTTGTTTGTCATCATTAAAATTTAGATTTTTAACTATTTCATCTAGCAAATCGCCAACTCCATCGCCATGAATAGCGCTTATTGGAAAAATGCTTTGAAACCCCAATTTATATATTTGATTATCAAAAAATGTTTTTATATTTGATTCTAGCTTATTTAAAACAAGCAAAACTTTTTTGTTTGATTTTCTTAATAAACTGGCAACAAAAAAATCTTCTGATGTGATCGGTTCTCTACCATCAACTATGAAAACGATAATTTCAGATTCATTGATTGCTACTTCTGCTTGTTTTTTAATTTGCTCTTTAAAGTCTTCGTTTTCTTGTGTTATTCCTCCGGTATCAATAATATTAAAATCATATCCAGACCATTTTGCGCTATGATAAATTCTATCTCTAGTAACTCCAGGAGTATCATAAACAATTGATTTTCTTTTATCAATTATTTTGTTAAAAAGAGTTGATTTTCCGACATTAGGCTTTCCTATTAACGCTATTGTATTTTTCATTAGTTTAACCTCTTCTTAACCTCTTTTAGCATTACTAAAAAGTTTTCATCCACACTCATATTTGTTGAGTCAATCCTTATACTGCCTTCACTTTCTATTAATGGATCTATATCACGGTTTGTATCATTTTCATCTCTTATTTTAATTGATTCTAAAATCTCATCATATTTGGACTCTATACCAAGTAAATTATTTTGCTTTAAACGGCGATGAGCTCTAACTTCTGGTGTGGCTCATAAGAAGAATTTTGCTTCTGCATCTGGAAGAATACGGTAAGTAGCATCTCTTCCATCGACAATTATTCCCTTTTCTTGTGCGCCTTTTTTTTGAATGAATGTGTTAACTTTTAAACGTACAGATTGATATTTGGCAATTGCTGATGCATACAAAGAAACTCTATCCTCACGAATTTTTAGGGTAATATCTTCTCCTCTTAGAAAAATTTTTTCATCTTTTGTTATGAATAAGTCCTCAAAATTTCATGCTTTATTAATTTCTGATTCGTTATTAGAATCAATGTCATTTAATATAGCATTATATGCAATAGCACGATATAAATTTCCGCTACTTATAAAAATGTAATTTAACTCACTAGCCAGCATTCTGGCCATAACAGTTTTGCCTACGCCGCTAGGTCCATCTATTGCGATATTAATTTTATTTTTCATTACTTATTTTCCTTCCTAAAGTCTTTTATGAGTTTTTCTAGTTGTTTATCAGTTTTTAGTTTGATAGGTTTAAATTTTTCTTGGATTGGTTGTTTTTTTAGCAAATAGATTAAATTTTTGATTAATAGTGTGATATCATCAGATTGATTATTATTTAATTTATTAAGCAAATCGTTTTGGTCGATGTCAAGGTTATATTTTTGCGCTACTTTAATTAGTTTTATTGCGACTTGATGATCGCTTTTGATGATGGCCTTTAAATTCTTATAATTTTCCTTATCCTTACTCATATTTTAAACATCCAAGGTGAAAATTTTTATTTCATTATTGCTTTTAATTTTTTTGTTATTAATATTAACAAACTGATATTTGATGGTCAATTCATTAACACCTTTTTTCGGATTTCATAAAACATATTGGTCATTATCTTTTTCTTTAAACGGAACAATTTTAAAAGTTTTCTTTGGATATATATCTTGTGCAGCGTTAGTTTCATTTATCGCCTTAACAAATCATGAAAAAATTTCTTCTTGAAAATTATTGGCCTTGAAGATTTTATCTACTTCCTGTTTTAAGTTATTAATTTTAATTTTTAAATCTTCTAATTCCTGCATTTCCAAAGGAGTTTTTGATTCTTTTTCATTAATGTCTTTTCGTTTTTCTTCATATTTCAGAATTTTTTCTTTAATTTTTTTGTTTATCTCATCATATTTGCTTACAATCTTTTCGGCTTCTTTTTTAATTTTTGGTCATTCTTTTGAAAATTCTGTGCCTTGATGTGTTTTTAAGGTATTTGATAAAAAAGTTACAACTTGGCTTGATTTATAATAGTATTTTGATTCAGGGGTGGATTTTATTTTATTTGTTTCAAAAACTCCACTTGCATATTCATAATTTAAAAAAACTTCATAATGAATTCTAAGGTCAAAAGGGTTATTTTGAATTCTTTCAACATCTGTAAAATGAAAATCTAAAAACTTTGATTTTTCAAAATCGAGGATAATATTAATTTTGTTTTTTAAAAATTTATCCGCGTCAAATGGTTTTGGCCGATTATTGAGGATTTTTCTTTGTTCAAAAGTAAGTTTGCTCTTGTTCATTTTAATAATATCTTTATAAGTGTTATCAAAATCTTTAGTTCGGATTTCTGCAAGTTTTTGTTGATTTTTAAAATCTTCATACAAATTCTTAGCTTGCAACGATCCTATGATATTTTTTTCTAAGAGAATTTCCTTGGCTTTATTATTGAATTTATCAATTGACCAAAATTCTTTTTGAATTGTTTGACTATTTTTAACAATATAATATATAGCACCTGCTACTGCAGATAGCGTGACAGTTGGTATTACAAAAAGTGTTCAAAAGTCTGATTTTCCCCTAGCTTTCTTTTGCCTATTTTTCATGATTAATATTTTACATATTAATATTTTTTTTAAATAAAATAAAAATAAAATACAAAGTATTTTACGAACTTATGTATTTTATTATTTTTTTGCTTTTTTTCTTCTGTAGAATTTTTTTACAGGATTATCAATGTTCTTAATAAAATTGCATTTAGGAAAAGCAGAGCAACCAATAAATTTTTGTTTAGTTAGTTTTGTATAGCGATAAACGAGTTCTGCATTGCATAAAGGGCAGCTTTCATTAGGTTTGGCTGGCTCCAAAATGGTAACATTTAATTGATCCTTTATATCTTCATAGCGTTCATTGAAACTATCTCAGAATTTTTTCATTAAAGTTTTGTATTCTTCTTTTCCTTCTGAAATTAAGTCTAATTTTTCCTCAACCTTAGCTGTATATTCTTCATTAATAGTTCTTGGGAAACTTGTTAAAAGTTTTTCAAGAACAACCTTTCCGAATTCTGTGGGTACTAGATGTCCGTCAATTGGTTCAACAAATATTCTTTGTTTTAATACTTTTATTGTTGAAGCAAATGTTGAAGGCCTTCCAACTTTAATATCATCAAGTTTTTTAATTAATGAACCTTCACTATAACGTGCAGGCGGTAATGTTTTTTTGTCCTCTTTAATAAAATCTTTTGCCTTGATGATATCGCCAATTTTAATATTTGGAATATTAATTAATGACTCTTTGCCTGAATAAATATAATAACCGTCAAAAAGTATTCTACTATACGACATTCTAAAATTATTGTTCCCGTTATGTAAATTAAATCTTACAATTTCTTTTTCAGGACAGCTCATTAGTGACATTATTGTTTTATCATAAATCATCTTATATATTTCAAAATCGATATTGTTAAGATTATACTTTTGTAATGCTAATTCTGGTGTTAATTCAATGTATGTGGGTCTAATTGCTTCGTGAGCATCTTGAGCGCCAGAAAAACCTTTTATTTCTTTAGCTACATATTGGCTACCATATTGTTCAGTTATGTATTTACGAGCTTTTTTAACAAATGTTTCACTTAATCTAGTTGAATCAGTTCTGGGGTATGAAATTAACCCGTTTTCAAAAAGTTTTTGGGCTGATGATTGCACTGCCTGGGAATTGTGTTTTGCTTCCTTGTATAAAACTGATTGTTTAAAAGGTGTATAAGCTGATTCCTTGCGTTTAGAAACATTGATGTCATCAACAATTAGTTCATAGTTGCTATTTAATAATTCAAAAAGTATTTTTTCACCTTGTTCATTGGTTAACCAAGTATTATCTTCATATTTTTTGTCTTTTTTTAAGTACAAAGGAATGTTGACATCATTATCTATAATTGCTTCAATTTTTGAATAAATTATTGGATCAAATGTTTCAATTTCGCGCTCACGATCACAAACTAGTTTTAAAGCAATGGATTGCACTCTTCCTGCCGAAGGGTTAGTAGGAGCATTTTTTACTTTTTGCATCATTAATTGTGATAGTCTAAAGCCTATAATTCTATCTAGCATCCTTCTTGACTTTTGTGCTCTTACAAGGTTTTCGTCTATTTCAGAAGGATTTTCAACTGCTAATTTTATTGCTTCATCTGTAATTTCATTATATCTTATTCTTTTGTATTTATCTTTTAATTTTAAGGTTGAAATTAGATTACTTGCTATTGCTTCGCCTTCGCGATCGGGGTCAGTTGCAATTAGAACTTCGCTAGCATTTTTAGTTGCTTTTTTTAAATCTGAAATGGTTGACTTTTTCATTGGATCAGGAATCATCTCTGGTTCTCAATTTTCGAAATCTATTCCAAGATTATTTGTGCCTGATGTTGCCATTTTTAAAATATGCCCTGAACTAGCAATAACTTTAATTTGATCACCAACAATTTTTTGAATTGTTTTAATTTTATTTGGTGATTCGACAATCATTATTTTTTCTGACATAAGCTAAGCCTCTCTTCTGAGTAAAATATTTTAAAATGTTATCAAAAATAATAGCACAATTTTATTTTAAAAAACGAATTAAAAAAACGATTAGAATTTTTTTAATCATTCTTCTCGTTTTGTATCACTTGTATTTTTAAATATTTCCTTAATTTGAGAATTATCGCTCTTGCTTAATTTAGGAACATATAAATCAAATTTAATGAATAAATCGCCCTTGGAACTAGAATTTTTATATGGGTATCCGCAATTTTTGATTTTAAATGGTTCATTTATTTTAATGCTATGGTCTAACTTAATTTTTTTTGTTCCGTATGGTGTTGGAACATTAATTTCCTCTTCGAGTAATAAGCTCTTAATTGATAAAGGCATTTCAATGTAAAGATCATTATTTATTTTTTTGTATTTTTTGCTACGTTTAATAGCGAATACTATATATAAATCTCCAATATTATTTCCGTTTGATGAAGGTTTTCCAAAACCAACAATTCTAATTGTATCCCCATCCTCAATCCCAACCGGAATATTTATCTTTTGAATAGTCTTTGAATTTACTGTTTTTTTGCCGTGGCATTGATGGCATATCTTATTTATTTTCTTGCCCAATCCTAAACATACTGGACATGGCTTTATGGTAGTAAATATTGCAACTCTTTGTTGTATTTTTCCAGAACCATGGCAATTATTACATAAAATTACATCAGAAGGGGTGTCTGCACCGCTGCCCTTACAATGACCGCAAACATCATATTTATCTAGGTTAAGATCAATTGTTTTTCCATATAGTGCATCTTCAAAATCAATGTTTAATATTAGTTGTAGATCTTGACCTCTTTGATGGTTTGATTCATCAAAATTTGAAAATGATCCAAAAATATCCCCAAAGATATCAGCACCAGAAAAACCTCCGCCAAAACCCTCAAAAAAACTACGGAAAATATCCTCCGAATCCCCGAATTGATATCCATTAGCATCAAATGCGTTATGACCAAATTTATCATATTTTGCTCTTTTATTTGTGTCTGATAAAATTTCATATGCTTCTGATATTTCTTTAAATTTTTCTTCAGCATCAGCATTTTTGTTTTTGTCTGGATGATATTGCATTGCCAATTTACGGTAGGCAGCTTTGATTTCCTTTTCAGTCGCACTTTTATTTATGCCTAAAACTTCATAATAGTCTCTTTTATTCATCATAATAATAAAATTTTAGCACATTTTTAATTAGAGTGCTATTTTTTAAGGTCATCATATTTTAGAATTGCAATTCTAAAATTTTTATTAATATCTTTTTTAAATGTAACATTAGAATATTCCTTTTCGATTCATTCTTTAGCATAATCATCAATTTCAAGAATTAAGTAACCATTATTTTTTAAGAAATTCGGTGCTTCTTTTGTAATTTTTTTATAAAAAAATAATCCATTATCCTTGGCAAATAGCGCTTGCTTTGGTTCTCATTTTAAAGAAGAAGAAAATAAATGTTTCTTATTTAAATAGGGTGGGTTGGAGATAATTAAATCAAATTTTTTGTTTATTTTTTTAAATAAATTACTTCTTATAATATTGTATTTTGATAGATTATTAATTTTTGCATTTAATTTAGTTTGTTTGATTGCTTGTCTTGAAATATCTGATAATGTTACATTACATCCTATATTTTTGCAAATAGCAAGACCAATAAAACCTGAACCGCAGCATAAATCTAGGACATCAGAATATTTGCTAATGTAATTATATGATTCGATGATAACCTCTTCTGTTTCGTATCGTGGAATTAATACATTATATCTAATATCGATATGGATATTTTGCATTGTTTGATATCCGATAATTTTTTGTACCGGATAGTCCTTTTTTAATAATTTTTCTTCCTTTTTTGAAACAAAAAGAGGTAGCTCATATCTTCTTTTTTCTTGTAGCAATACCTCTTTTTTAATCATTATAAACCTGCTTCTTTTATTTTGTGAGCTTTTTCATCAGCAATTAGCGCCTCAATAATTTTTTTCAAATCACCTTCCATAACTATTTTTAAGGAAGTTGAAAACCCGATTCTATGATCTGTAACCCGATCTTGTGGATAGTTGTAAGTTCTAATTTTTTCACTTCTTTCTCCGGTACCCGCAAGTTTTCGAAGTCCACTTTCTTCTTCTTCGCGCTTTTGAACTTCTAGTTCATAAAGTCTACTTTTTAATACTTTTAAAGCAGTTTCTTTATTTTGGATTTGACTTCTTTCATCCTGTGATGTAACTACTATTCCAGATGGTTTGTGTGTAATTCTAACTGCAGAGTCCGTTGTGTTAACTGACTGGCCTCCTGCTCCTGAAGATCTAAACACATCAATCTCGATTTCATCAGGCTTAATTTCGATATGAACGTCATCATCTACTTCAGGTAAAACCGTAACTGTCGCTGTTGAAGTATGAACTCTTCCCTGTGTTTCGGTTAATGGTACTCTTTGTACTCGATGAACTCCTCTTTCGAATTTCATTTTTGAAAACACTTTTTCACCCTTTATACTAAAAACTATCTGACTATATCCACCTGCTGAACCGTATGTGTAATCAATAATTTTTATTTTAAATCCCATTTCTTCACAAAATTTTTGGTACATTCTAAACAAATCACCTGAAAAAATATTGGCCTCATCGCCGCCAGCAGCCCCGCGAATTTCCACAATAACATCTCTTTCATCGTTTTCATCGACGGGCAATAGTAATTCTTTTATTGTTTCTTCGAGTTCATGCATCTGTTCTATTTGTCTATTAATATCATTTCTTGCTAATTCAATCAATTCAGCATCTTTTTCATTGTTAATAATATCTTTTGATAATAAGTATAGTTCTTCAATATCTTGGTATTTTTTGAATGATACATAGATATCTTCAATGCTTGCTTTTTCTTTAGATATTTTTGTGTATTGTTTGATGTTGTTATAGATTTCAGGATCGTTTAGTTTTTGCTCTAATTCCAGGAATTGCTTCTTTATTGAGCATAGAGATTCATACATTGTTTTTTCCATAGTAATAAAAGTATATTTTAAATTACTATAATTTGCGTCAAATTTATTAAAAATAATATGCATTTTTTTATATAATTATTAGCGTATTAAATATTGCCGTCATAGCTCAGGGGCAGAGCACTTCCATGGTAAGGAAGGGGTCGCTGGTTCAATTCCAGTTGACGGCACCATATGTTTAATTGCCAAAAGCCAATTCAATTGGCTTTTATTTTGCTTTTTGTAGAAAAATAGAACAACCTTAGTTGTTCTATTAAAACATTTATTAATGATATGGCACGGGTAGCAAGACTCGAACTCACAACACACGGGGTTGAAGCCCGTTGTTCTACCATTGAACTATACCCGTATAAGAAACGCTCATAGAATATTATACATTTTTTTTCTATTTTGTATATTTTTGCTCTATTATGTAAATAATATCACCAATGGTTTTTAATTTTATTAGTTCTTCGTCTTTTATTTCTATTTTTAGTTTTACTTCAATATCTGAAACTAATAGAACCAGATCTAAACTATCGATATCAAGATCCTTAATTAATGTTTCGTTATTAAAAATTTTTTTTGTATGTTTTTTAAGTTCGTTAAATACTAATTCTTTAAAATTCATAAATATTATTATAACTTATTTGTATTTATCTTGTATGTTACAACACTTTTTTCTTTTTCACTGCTCCATTTAAAAGTTATTAACAAATTTTGGTCATCAATTTGTTTGTAAGCATATTCAACTTCGCCTTCAGTTACAAGCATTCTATTTATGATGTCTTTTATGATATAAACTATCATGTCTTCATCAATTCAAGCCTGCCCGTTTCTATAGTTTAATTTGTCATAATAGTCACTGCTCTTTATATTAGGGAAAACATCATTTCAATTAATATTTTTCTTTTCCTGTGGTTCTATGTATGAATCTTCTTTATGGTCATTTTGTTCCAATTCATTCTCTTTATTTTTTAAATCTTTTTGTTGTTGGCTTTTTTTAATTGATAGTTTATTAGTTTTGTCGTTTAATTTTTCTTTTTGAATAGTATCGACTTGGCTACTTTCTTTTTCTTTGTTTTTTTGTTGTAATACTACAAATGCTGTCGCCAACCCAGCACAACCACCAATCGCTATTGTTAATGATGTTCATAATAATAATTTTTTACTTTTTTCACTCATTATTTACCTCCTATTTGTTCTATTGATTGCAAAGAGTTTGCCATTTTGATTACGTCTGCAAAATTATCATATTTAATTTTGTGCCATTTTTCATCTGTAAGTCAACCTTTAATTGATCTTGTATTCATTCTTATTAATCCATTGTTGATATCAAAAAAAGGTTTTTCAATTTCCTGTGAATAACTCATTTTAAAGGACTTTAAATTTTTGCCTATATCAAGGTTAATTTCATAACCATATGTTCCCTTGTATTTTAATGGTATTAGAATCCCTAATTTTGCATTAAGGTTTTGATTATTTACCATAACAGTATCTGAAAATTTATCATAATAAGAATATGTATCTATAACTAAGTCTGCATTATTAAAATTATGATAGCTAAGCTTAGTATCATACTTATTTTTTGCGTAGTCATAAATGTTTGCAGATGAAAATGTTAAATCATAAATATCGCTATTATCTAGAATGTATTCTTCATTAGTCTCTTGGTCGCTTTTGGCAATTTTTAGTGATAATAGTTTGATGTTATGAATTCCTTGTTTTAAATTGTTGGTATTAAAGAATAAATTCAAATATTTTGTTTTGAATTTATGGTTAATTATGTTCTTATTAATGCGGTCCGGTAGTGATTTTATTTCAATCTCACTTAATACATTTATGGCCTTCGTATTATTTAGATTTATATTTTTAGATCTTGGATTGTTTTTAATTCAATAGGTAAATGCTTTTGCTTGATATCATAAATTTTTCACCTTATATTCAATTTCAAAATTGATATTTACTATGTCATTAAATTCCAATTTATTTTTAGAATCATTATCACTATTATAAGTTAGTATAAAATGACCACTATTATATTCATATTTTGGCTTGAATTCTATTATTTTATTATTAATTAGTCCATTAACTCTTATGGCCTCTATTTCTTTTAATGGATTTTTATGCTCAAATGTAATAATGAATTTATCACTTCTTATAATGCGTCTGATTTTAATTGTGGTTAATTCATTGAAACTATTTCAGTTTTCTAAATATTTTCTTTGTTTTGCATTTATGATATATTCTTCCATTCACTGTTCTTGCTTATTTTCTAATGAATGAAGTTTGGGGGTTTCATTAAAAGCAATAAACATAATCTATAAATAGGTCTACTAAATAATTTAATTTCTTATAATAAGCATTTTTAGATCAGTTTTCAAGATATCACGACGAATCACCATCTACTGTAATAAAATCATTAATGAAGATTTTTTTATAGTCCTCACTTAGCGAACTTATGAAAAAATCTAACAATCCTACATTCTTAGTATCTTTCATGTTGTTTTGTATTCTTTTAAGTTTTTGATTTAGGCAAAAATCAATTATAAAAGCTCGTTTTCTTTGCAAACTCATACTTTTAAGATTTTTAATTTTGTTTTCCAACATTTTTCCTCCTGCTTTAATTAAATTAGATAAATCAAAAAGATAAATAAAAAAGAAACTATGAACGCAAAATATTTATAATATAAATATATTTTTTTTAACGTGTTATTTGAAGGGTTTGTTAATTATGGAAAACAAGGTTAAATTGCAAAAAATGATTTCGGATTTTGGTTTTTGTTCGCGACGTGAGGCCGAAAAAATGATTATGCAAAAAAGAGTATTAGTTGATGGTCAAGTTGCAAAAATTGGTCAGAGAGTTGATGCTGAGGCTGTTATTAAAATAGATGGCGAGATCATCGAAAGAAGTGATAAAAAATTTTATATATTGCTTAATAAACCTCGAAACACCATTTGCACTTTAAGAGATCCGCAGGGTAGAAAAACTATTTATGAGTGAATGGGAATGGATAAATATTGCTATTCAATTGGAAGGCTTGATTTTAATACAACAGGAGTAATAATTATTTCTAACGATGGCAATTTTGCTAATATTTTGGCCCATCCTTCATCTAATATAGAAAGAGAATACATTGCAACATTGGAAAAGCCAATGAGTGAAAAAGATTTAAATTTTTTAAACTCTAATTTTGTAAAACTTAATGGTGTTTTTTCTAAACAAACAATAAAACATATCAAGGATTTAACCTACTCTATCGTTCTTAAAGAAGGTAGAAATCATCATGTGAAAAATCTTTTTTTATTAGTTAATAATTTTGTTAAAAAATTACACAGAAAAAGATATGGAGTTATTACAGATGATGGTTTAAGAGTTGGGGAACATAGGCATATTACGGCCTCTGAGTTGGAATGGTTTAAAAAAATTAAAAAAAGCTAGGTAGATATATAAGAACCTAGCTTTTGTTATTAATGATTAATTTTATATTTTTTTCAATATAATTAAAATCTGATTTAATTTTGTTGTTTGAGTTATTTATGTTGAGGTTATATTTAGCATATTTCATTCAACCTTCAGAAATATCTTTTGTGAATGTTATAGCCGTTTTTTTATCATAATTTAATTTTGCAATATTTTCATCATTTGATATTGAAATTAAATTCAAGTTATGTTTATTGGCAATTTTGAATGCAACCTGGAGATCGTTGCCTTTGGCTAAAAGGCAATATTTTGAATCATTTTTTAGTACATGATAAGACCCTGATAGAAATTTGTATTTTGAAGTTTTTTCACAATTTCAATTGCTATGAAAATTGGCTATAATGATTACGGGACCATTAAATTTATTAAGGTAATATTCAATAGAGCCCATCAATTCATTAAGATCGCCAGGATATAAAATTTTTATATTAGGAATTTGCAATAAAATACCTATTTGTTCCTCGTTTTGGTAATAAATATTAGAGTTTTCAACAGAATTTAAGTCATTTTTTAGAATATATAATACCTTTAGGTTATCACTAACAGATTTTTTGATTCCTTGAATTAACTTGTCTGTATTTGATAAGGAATCAATTATTATTGGTTTAAAATTTGAGTGTCCAAATATACCATTTGCAATTAAACTCATTGCCTCGTTTTTTAATCCTAATAGTAAAGAACGGCCATCTTTGTTGTTAAAATCAAAAACTCCGTTAGTTGATTTAATTCTTGTTATTGGATCTAGCGAAGAAGAAAGTAGGAAAGCGTTTTTGTATTTATCAAATATATTATTTAAGATAACAACCATATTAGAGTAGATATCGCCTGAATTTGATATAAAGTTATCATTTACATTTTCTTTTAGATCTTCTCCCAAGAATTCAATTAATTTATCTGAAGCAGTTCATTTATTAAATAAATCGTTATTATAATTAATAACTTTCTTATACTCATCTACCACTTCTTGATATTTCTCAAAAAAGTCACCACGCTTGAAGTTAGTTGTTTCTTTGAATTCCTCAATTTCATCTACTGTTAAATAATATTTATTATTGTAGTAGTTGTTAAAATTATTAACTGCTAATTCAACAATTGAACTTTTGATTTCGATAAGTGTTGGTTTTTTTGCTTTCTTAGCTTTCGATATTGCGTTTGCAATAGATTTATAATTAGCATCCTTTAAAATAATATAATTAAATCCATATGATTCATATGTTTTTCTAATGTCATTACTATTCTTTTTAGAATTAAAGTTATTTAATAATGTGTTTGAATCATATAGCACAATTAGTTTATTTAGTTTGATTGATCCTGCATATTGTAGAGCTTCAGTCGCAATGCTTGTTTCTAGATCTTTGCTTGAAGCAAAAACATATGTAAAGTGATTTATTTCAGAAAAATTACTTGATAGAAAGGCCTCAGCAACCGCAATACCAACAGCCTCTGCAATACCACAACCATGCTTGCCTGATGAAAAGTCAATACCAAGTTTGTTATTGCGTTTTAAATAGTTATGATATTTGCAACTTGGTTTATTAATGCTTTCAATTTCTTCCTTCGTAATAAGATTCATTAAATATAAAATTGTGTAATAGGTGGTATTTACATCCGGACACGAAACAATGAATCTATCTCTAGATATTCACTGGGGATTATTTATATCAAATTTATAATGAAAAGCAAAGAGTGCATGAAAAATCTTTGCAGCGCTAATATTAATTGCTACATTTGGATTTTTAGTATTTGCTATCTGAGCTAATGAATTAATTTTTATATTATCAATAGCTAAATTATTAATTCTTCTATTTTTAAACATTTTCAATTCCTTCAAAAACAATGTTAATATTGTTTGGTCTAACATTGATTAATGAATAAATTCTTTGTTCAAGCATGAATATTGCGTTCTTAGTTTCGAATGATAATATAGCTTCTTTTTTTAACTTGTAAGAAATAAAAATCTCAATATTATTTGTGCTATTTTTTATATTAATAATAGGTTTTTTTGTAAGAATTATTGAGTCTTGAGACTCAAAGAATTGATTTATTGCTTGATAAATAACATGTTCTTCAACCTTGAAGTCAAAATTCATTCTTGTGTTGACTGAGATAAAATTGCTCATTATGCTCTTCCTACATATTTACCAGTTTCAGTTGAAACCAAAATTGTTTCTCCTTCTTTGATGAATAGAGGAGTTTCGACTACATAACCGGTTTCCAAAGTAACTTTCTTTTGGGCGGCTTGAGCCGTGTTTCCTTTAACTGCATCTGGTGCTTCTGTTACTACTAATCCAACATTAGCTGGTAATTCAATATCCAAAACTTCTGATTCATATTTTCTAACAATAACTTTCATACCTTCTTTTAAAAAATTGACTTCTCATTTTATTGTTGATACAGGTATTTCTATTTGTTCGAATGTTTCTTGGTCCATTAGCACAATGTTATCTCCTGCATTGTATAGATAGTCCATTGATACCTTATCAATCATTGCTTTTTCTACTTTTTCACCACCAGTAAAAGATTTTACAGTTATCGATCCGGTTCTTAGATCTTTTGCCTTTGCTTTAACATTGGCTTGGCCTCTTCCTTGTTTTGAGTGTTGTGCTTCTAAAACAACATAAATATTACCGTCTAATTTAAAGGTTACACCCGGTTTTAGGTCATTAACATTTATCATAATTTAACTCCTTAAAATATTGTTTATTAATTATATTTGCTTTATATTGTTATAATAAAAATATCTAAATTATAAATTAATAAATTAATATTAATTTAAAAACATTTATAAAATATAAATTAATAATAGAATAATTACTATGAAAAAAAATGAATTAAATAATTATAAAGATAAAAAAAACTTCAACAATAAATACTTGATAATGATTAAAAAAATTCAAAATTGGATAAGAAATAAGGTGAAAAAAGCTAATGCTAGTGGGGTTGTCCTTGGGATTTCTGGCGGCATTGATAGTTCAACCTTGGCAATTATTAGTTATCAAGTTTTTAAAAAAGATGCTCATTTTTATTATTTAAAAACAAGGGCAGATGATATTAATGAAATGCACATCAAGAAGTTAAATTTAGTTGTTGAAAATAAGATTGAAACAATTGATTTAACAAAGGAATTTAACGATTTTTCTGATAAGTTTAATTTAAAGGAGGATTGAATAAAAGCCAATACTAAATCACGATATTTTATGAATGTTTTATATACCAAAGCACAACAAAATAACTCATTGGTATTGGGTACAGACAATTTTGATGAATATTATTTAGGATATTTTACCAAATGAGGTGATGGTGGTTGCGATTTATTACCATTTGCAAATATATTTAAATCTGATATTTATGAGATGGCTAAACTATTAAATGCACCAACAGAAATTTTGGATAAGAGGCCTTCTGCTAATTTGCTTAATGATCAATATGATGAAGATGAACTTGGTTTTTCATATGATGATTTCGAAAAATATATTATGGATAATACTTTAATAAGTAGTGATATTTCAACTAAAATTGAGTATTTTCATAAAAAAACAAGCCATAAAAGAAAGTTAATTCCAAGAGGCCCAAAGTTTAAATAAAATTTATTTTTTTATAACTACATTGAAATTATTAATTTTTAATTAATGAATGTTATATATAAATTTTTTTTTAAATTTAGTTAATATATAGGCATAATGTTAAATTAAAATTTAGGCCTTTATTAATTCGAACCTAAATTTTAAAAATTTATGAAGTTTTTATGTGTTTTTTTCAATTTGAATAATATAAATTTTGATATTCATCAGTTGTCTTTACAACTTGACAAAAAAGCTTGATTAATCCCTCGTTAGAATCAAAAAGTTTTTTGTCAAAATGGTCATAATATTTAATTTTGCTAATATTATTTATGATGTTTTGATTTAGTTGAAATTCTAATTTAACATTACCTTTAAATGTGGGCGAAATATGATAGCCTATAAGTCCGTCTGTTTTGGAACTAATAAATTCTTTCTTTTTACTATTTCAACTATTTTTATTATTTATATAGTAATCTATTGTGTACTTGAACTTGTTTATTTCGGTTTTTCTTGGTATTAATTCAGCAGTAATGAATCTATTGCCTTCTTCAATAGAGATACTATTTAAAAATTCTAACTGATATTGCCTTTTAGGAATGTAATATTGATCTGGACTCTTTAATTCAATCGTTTGTTGCATTGCTTTTTCTAAAAAATTATTTTGTTTTAGGTTAAAAAACTTCATATTGTAAATTAGGTTATTAGCATAAGCAACATTATTTTCGAAAATGTTTGTATATTCCCCAGTCTCGCCATCGAAGGTAATTTTTATAGATTCAATTAGCTCAAACTTCAAATCTTTTTCTTTAACATTAATATTATTAAAATCAACAACATTATTTTCTATTTTGAAATTAATAACAAAAGAAAGCTTGTTATAAAAATTAGCTCTTCACCTGTTATAAAAACTAACCTTTAGTTCCTTTAAATCTTCGAATTTTATTTCGCTTTTGTCTGCATATTTTGAAATGCGAAATTTTATCCGTTCATTTTCTAATTTCTCTAAATCTTGCACTTCAAGATCCTTATTATTTAATTGCAAAATTTTAATTCTTGAATTCTCATATGCTGATTTAGGAATCGTGAATTCAATAATTCATGTATTCTCTTTCAGGTTTCTTAAAATTAATATTTCACATTTTTGATCTCTTGTAAGTCTGATGTCTAAATTTCATCTATCTTCGACATTGTATGTTCCGACAGTTGCACTAATTTTCTCTTTATATTCAACAACTTCTTTTTGGTGTTCAATGTTTGGATAATTATAAATTGGTAGCATTAAATCCTCTCTATGCCTCTCTTATGGGCATAATAAGTACACCATTATTTTTTACTTTATGCTAATAAATGAAACTTTTGAAACCTTTTATTACATAAAAAAATATTTTGTTCTCATTTTTTGCCAAAATAAATAAAAGCCATATTTGCTATCTTTGCAAATAAGCTTTATTTGACTATTTTATTAATCGAATAAACATCAATATAATAAACTTTCGATAAATTTTAATCTTCGATAGAATGTGGATTTTGATATATTGAAGGTTTTTCAAGTTATGTTGCTTAGATCGTCTTTGAATAAAATTGTTAGTAATATTGAACGGTCCAATTGACTTAGACTTTTAATTAGTTTTATAACTAATTGTTTTGATCCGCTCGTAATTTCTAATCTTTGCAATCTAAGTTCTTCAAAATTTGCAATTTTTTTGGATAATTCCAGTTCAAGTCTAGTAATGTCTAATTCTAATCTAAAACTGCCATTTTCATTTTTTAAACCCACAAAATCCTTTAATAGTTTTAATAATATTGGTCTTATAATAAGGATATTTTTAAATCTTTGTCTCATTTTTTACCTTTCACCATTATTTTAATATTTTTTTTAGGAATTATAGGAATCTATGAAACTGAAAAAACATTTTATATTTATAAATATAAAAAAATTTTAAAGTTTCAAAAAAAATGTAGCATTTTTAGCAATGCTACATTTTATAGATATTTATCTGGGTGTAATTCTTTCATTTTTTTAATGAATTCCTCTTTAGTAAGAGAGCCGTATTTTTGCATTAATTCGACACATTCATTATATTCATTTTGTGCTCATTTTGCATCTTCAAATCCAGTTATGCTGGTAATATTTGGGCCTTTGAAGAATTTATAGTTTTTAAAGAATATTTCTACTGAATGTAGTCACATTTTATCCAAGTCATCTAATGATTTAATGTGATCAAGACGATAATCATCAGCATGAACGGCGATTAATTTAGTATCAGTTTCACCTGAATCAATCATTTTCATTGCTCCAATAATTCTAGCTTCAACTGAGACACCTGGCATAAAAATTTCAGGTGAATAAACCAAGACATCTAGTTCATCACCATCTCAATCAAGTGCTTCTGAAAGGTAACCATAGTTTGCTGGATATCTAAAACCCTCACGCAAAATTCTATCAACTTTTATTTTTTTGGTTTTTCGATCATACTCATATTTAATATTTGAATTTTTAGGAATTTCTATATTTACTATTACATTTTTCATAAATAAAATTTTATCAATTTTTATTTTTTCTAAAAAATTTCCCTATTTTTTCTTAAAGTCGATGATTTTTAAAATTTCGCACTTATATTTGAATTCAGGAGGAAGAAAAAAATGACAATTTATTTATACGGAAAAATTGTACACACAAATACAAATTATTTTATTTTAGACCACAATGGTAGAGGTGAACTTATTTATGCGCCACAAATGAGTAGATTTAAAGCAGGGGAGGTGAGAAAAATATTTATATCTGAAATAAACAATGAATATTCTAGGGTGACATATGGATTTGACAATTTTAAAGAAATGGTAGTTTTTGAGGATTTAATTTCATTGCAAGGATTAGGCCCTAAAACTGCTATTTCAATATTAAATTCAGGTTGAGAAAATATTATTAATTATATTGCAAACTCTAATAAAGAAGAGTTAATAAAGGTACCTTATGTATCGCCAAAGATTGCTAATGCAATTTTATTGACCTTAAAGGATAAATATATTAAATTTATTTCAAAGATGAGTGATGAAGAAATGCAAAAATTCAATAAAGTTTCAAAAAACAACACAGTTTTAAAAGAATTTGAAGAAACAATGAAAATGTTAGGATTCAAAAATAATCAGATCAGACTTGCTCTTGATAATATGGAATTAACGAGCAATATTGAAGAATCTGTTGAAAATGCAATTAAAATAATTAGTCAAAAACAAAATGAAGCAAGAATTTAGAATAAAAAGTTTTGATAATTTTATTGGGCAAAATAAGATTACATCTACTTTAAAAGTGATGATAAACTCAGCACTAAAACAAAAAAGACCTATTGACCATTTATTATTTTACGGGCCACCAGGATTAGGGAAAACTACCTTAGCTCAAATAATTGCTAATGAGACTAAAAGTAACATCATTTATGTGCAAGGGCCCCTGATTCAAAAGAAAAGTGATATATTAACTTTGTTTTCTTCGTTGCGTGAAAATGATATTCTGTTTATTGATGAAATTCATGGTATAAATAAGAATATTGAGGAATTATTATACTCTGCCATTGAAGATTATGTTATTGATTTGCCTGTTGGTGTTGAAGGTGATATGAAAATAATGAGATTAAATTTAAATAAGTTCTCATTAATAGGGGCTACTACAAAATTTAATTTAGTATCAAATCCACTAAAAGATAGATTTGGATATATCGGAAAATTATTGCCTTATAGTAACGAAGAAATTAAAGAGATAATCAGTAATTCAGCCAATAGAAATAACATTATAATCGCACCAGATGCAATTGAGGAAATAGCAAGAAACTGTCGATCTACTCCAAGGATTGCTAACAACTTATTAAAAAGAGTTTATGACTTTGCATTATTTCGAAACTTAAATCAAATAGAAGCAAGTTTGGTAAAGGAATCATTTGAGTATCTAGATATATATCCCGGGGGATTAAATATTTTTCAGGTTGAATATTTGAGTATTTTAAAAAATGTATTTAAAAATAAAAGTGCTTCTTTAGATACTATAAGTTCAATTTTAAAAGATGATAAGGTAACAATAATTAATGATTTAGAGCCTATTCTTTTAGTAAAAAAGTTCGTTGAAAAAACTGTTAGGGGTCGAAGAATAACCAGCGACGGAATTGAATATCTAAAATCAATTAATAAATAACTAATAAGTTTTTATGTTTTTTATATTTAAAACTTTATAACTATTAAAATATATTCAAAATATAACAATTATTATATAATTGTACCTATGAATAAAAAAAATAAAATTAGCCCTGCAATAAAATGAGTTTTTAGTATTTTTATATTTATTGGGATGTTGTTAGCATTTATTTTTGGTTCTATTTTTTATTTAACACCAACATTGAATAAATTTAATCGTACTAATAATGAAATTATCGGAACTAAAACAGTTTTAAAAATTCAAAAAAATAGCAACCAAACAAGTTCTAAAAACGAATTACAACCAAATAAAATTGCAGATATTGTAAAGCAGTACCTTCAAGAAAAAGGTGATAAATTAACTTCTAACTATGATGTTAATTTATTGTCTAATAATCTTATTGAAGTAAAAGATTTGTCAGCAACTGATGATAAATCCCAAAAACAGCTTTTAGACTCATTAATTAAAAAACCTAATTTAACAATTACTGATCATAATGGTAATCCATTATTTTATAAAGGTAGATATCAAGGTAATGAAAGCTCATTTCACGGGTTGAAAGAGCTCATTGATGAAGGGTCTCAAAATTTTAACATGGATTTAGATCCGAATCCCGCAAGTGATAAAATACCTGAGGGTTATGCAGATAGAATTCAAATTAAATTGAATAGTTATGCATGAGATCAATTTACACACCTTGCATATGATTATTTTATAAGAGGTTTTCAACAACAAGGACAAGGTCAAGATGACCCCAGCTCAAAGGTATACTTTTGGTTAAATTTGGATGAATTCATTCAAAATGCCATTCAAAATGATAGAGAAAATTGAGATAGAGCAAAAAATAATCCTGTTAATTATGCATATGCCAATAATAAAGCAGGTGATGATGTTACACGCGATAAGGACGGAAAAGTATTAAAGACGTTAAAACCAAGCTTAAAATATTCAATTAATGCCCAAAGATATTTAATTTCTGCAATATCTCCTATTTCATTGATTTCATCAAAAAAACGTGATTCAATATTTTACTTAATTAATAACATTTCTAATGGTTATTCAAATAAACAATTAACTTCTTTAATTAATTTCTCATATACACCATTTAAATTGGAAAAACAAACTTCTTATTTTATTACTAAATCATATAGACAATTTGATTCATATATCATTGCTATAGTTGTTATGTGAGCCGTTATGTCACTATTTTTATTAATAAAGTACAGACTACTTGGTGTAACTGCTAGTGTTACGTTGGCATTCTTGATATTTGTATTTTTATCAATCATAACTGCTTTTGGTGTAGTTATAAATTCAATAATTGGACTAACAGCAATTATGTTACTATTTATTGCATTTAGTTTATTAATTAGAAAATTGCACATCTTTGCAAAGGAAATTAAGGAAGGTTCGAATACTAACAAAGCTATAAATAAGGCGACAAAAAGGTCATTGATATCTGGACTTGATGTAGTAGCTGTTATAGGCATTGGGGCCATTTTGGCTTTCTATTTAAATATTAATCATTCTTCAACTATTGGTGCGTTAATGGGTATTGGCGCTTTGTTAATTTCTTTTATTGTTATTGGTTTAAATACCATATTGTTTAGACTTATAATTCAAACCGAATCGTTTGATAATAAGAAGTATTTGCTTTTAAGTGCAAATAAAAAAATACATAAATTTACTTTAAAGATTAATAATTTCTTTAAAGTAAGACCACTTATTATTCCTATTATCGCTATTCTTATGGTGTCAATATTAATATTTGGTTCCTTTTCTGGAATACAAAAGTCAGCATTATTAGGTTTTAATGTCGATTCTAATTTAAAATTTAAGTTTATTTATAGTGTTGGTTTAAATTTCAAAAATGGCGTTGATATTAGTGGACAAACTACTATATTAAATGAATTGCAAAATTTTATTATTTCTCATAATGAAGGTGTTTTAATCGAGAAAGTAAAAGCAAGTGAAAACGGATTAAATTCGCTATTAATTTATTCTAATATGGATATGAGCAATTTAATAAACAACGAATTGCTAAAGTTATTTAATTCAAAGAATTATGCAGATGTTACTTTAGTAACTAGCTCTAATGCTTTAGGAAATAACAGCATCGGGTATTCAACTGCCTGAATCTCTCTATTAATGCTATTAACCAATATTTGCATATTCATATATATCACAGTTAGATATTCAATGCAATCAGCAGTTATTTTTATAGTAAAACAAATTCTTTTGATTGGTTTAGTGTTGGGGATATTCATTATCTTTAGAACTAAAATTGATAATTTTGTGTTTGACGGTTTATTATTTGTTTCATTTATCAATATTGTTGATTCGGTAATCAATTCATCAATCATAAAAGATGAAATTTTAAAAGATACTAATACCAAGAACTTTATTTATAATCCAACCCAGGTTCATAATATTATCAAAATATTAATAAGTGATACCTTTACTATTCAAACATTTAATGTTATTTTGGGATTTGTATTATTATCATCAGCTCCATTCTTGCTTGTGAGTGTATCGTTTAATGCAATATTTTCACTTCAATTAGCATTGTTATTTACTTGATATTTAAACATGTTTATTATTCCAAGACTATTAGAACATTTAATTAATTTAAGATATAAAAATAAACACAAAAGAATTGAAAATGATTTTTGAAAAACAGAAAAAATCCAAGAGCAAACCTTTATTGGTATTAATGATTTTTCGATGTAATTTAGTGAGGAATATATGTTCAAAAGATTAAAAGGCACACAGGATATTTATAATAAAGAGGCTAAAATACTAAATTTTATTCGTAAGACTTTTGAGGGAATAAGCAAAAAATATAATTTCCAATTTATTGAAACACCAATTATTGAAGACTATAATCTTTTTATAAGAGCAGCTGGTGAAACTAGTGACATTGTAACAAAAGAAATGTATGTTTTTCGCGATAACGGCAATAGAACTATTAGCTTAAGGCCTGAAGGCACAGCATCAGTTATTAGAGCATATATCGAAAATAAGATAAATAATTTTACAAAGGCAAAATTATTTTACTTTGGTCCTATGTTTAGATATGAGCGACCACAGAAGGGTAGATATAGACAATTTATTCAAGGTGGAATTGAATTAATCGAAAAAAAATCAGTTCTCTCTAATTTTGAGGCAATTAAATTTGCTAATGATTTCTTAAATGATTTAAAAATAAATGATTCTATTTTAGAAATTAATAATCTTGGTAGCATTGAAAGCAGAAATAAATATATTGCATACTTAAAGGATTACTTTTTAAAATATAGAGATCAACTAAGTGAAATTTCAAAAATTAGATTAGAAAAAAATCCCCTTAGAATTCTTGATGATAAAGAGGAAAATAAAAAAGAATTTGTAATGAATGCTCCTAAATTACTTGATTTCTTAAGTTATAATGAAAAGCAGGAATTTAATGAGTTATTAATTTTGCTAGATAAATTTAATATTAGATATAAGGTTAATCCATATTTAGTGCGAGGATTGGACTATTATACAGATATTGTCTTTGAATTTGTTTCAGATTCGAAGGCTCTTGGTTCGAAATCAACAATTCTTGCTGGTGGCAGATATGATGGAATGGTTGAATCTTTCGGCGGCCCTATGATCGGATCGATCGGGTTCGCTTTCGGCGTTGATAGAATATCTAACATAATTGCTTATAATATTGACAAATACGAAGAGATAAAAGAAGATTTAGATATTCTTATAGGTTATATAAATGATCACGAAAAAGATGAAATATTAAAAATCGCTTATGATTTAAGAAAAGAGTACAACATTGAATTTATTAATGAAAAATGCTCAATTAAACAACTTTTTAAATTAAATTATCAATTAAAACCTAGAATGCTCATATTTAAGGAATTAAATTCGAAACATCAAGAAATAAAAATAAAAATTAAAGATATTGAAATTATTCATAAATACCATGACATCAAACAATTTCAAGAGATAATAAAGGATGTAATATAAAATGAAGAAAATATATTGTGCAGATTTAGATATAAATAATATAGGTAATAGTGTGGAACTGTTTGGTTGAGTGGCAACTAAGAGAAAATTTAAGAATCAAATGTTTGTTGATTTGAGAGATTCTAGCGGTATCATTCAATTGGTGTTTGTTAATATTTCTGACCCACTTTTAACCAAGGAAAGTTGCATTAAGGTTAATGGTATCGTTAAGAAGCGCCTTGATGCTAATGCAAACTTAAAAACAGGTGAAATTGAAGTTTTAGTTAATGAATATCAAATTCTTAATTCATCTAAACAAATCCCTTTTGATATTGAAGATGATAAGAATAATTCTGCAAATGAGGATTTACGTCTAGAATATAGATTTTTGGATATTCGAAATAAAAAAGTATTGAACAATCTTAAAATTAGACATAAATTATCGCTTTATATTAGAAATTTTTTCGATAAGAAAGGTTTTATTGAGGTTGAAACACCTATTTTAGCTAAATCAACTCCAGAAGGCGCAAGAGATTACCTGGTGCCAACAAGAAAAAAAGGAAGGTTTTTTGCGCTACCTCAATCACCTCAATTATTTAAACAATTATTGATGGCTGGAGGTGTTGAAAAATATTTTCAACTAGCAAGAGTTTTTAGAGACGAGGATTTAAGAAAGGATAGACAACCAGAATTTACTCAATTAGATATTGAAATGTCTTTTGGCTCGGAGGAAGAAATCTTTGCATTATGTGAGGAAATGTGAGTAGAAGTTCTGGGAAAATTAGGCTATAATATTGAAACAAAATTTCCACGAATGGATTTCGAATACTCAATGAAACATTATGGAAACGATAAGCCCGACACAAGATATCCATATTTAATTCAAGATTATTCAGAGGAATTGAGTGATAAATTCGGAATGAAATATGTAAAGGGTATAATATTTGACCGAGATGTTAATGAGCATATTGATATAATTAATGAAATTTTTTATAAGAATGGTGGTGAGTTTTTTGAAACGTTAGATTTAACTTGCCCATCATGTGAAGTTAGCAAACACCTTGCAACAAAAAAAGAGTCAACTCATTTATCAAACCCGATCGCTTTAATATCGGCCGGTAACGATGAAGAAAATGTTTTAAAAGCCTTGGGTGCAATAAGAACGCTATTGAATGAGCTATATAAGTTAGCAGATCCTAATAAATTAAACTTTTTGTGAATAGTTAATTGGCCAATGTTTGAATTTGATAAGGAAACTAATTCTTATGCTCCTGCACATCACCCGTTTACTCAATTTGATGAATCTACTGTTCATTATTTGAAAAATGATGAGTTTAATAAGGTTAGAGCTAAATCATATGATTTAGTTTTAAACGGTTTTGAGCTAGGCTCTGGATCGATTAGAATTCATGATCTCAATATTCAAAAAATGATTTTTGATATTTTAAAAATATCAAAAAAAGAACAACAATCAAGATTTGGCTTCTTCTTAAAATCATTTGAATACGGCCTACCACCGCATTGTGGCATTGCATTTGGTATTGAAAGAGTTTTAATGATTTTAACTAAATCATTATCCATAAGGGATGTTATTGCTTTTCCAAAAAACGCAAAAGGTGTAGATTTACTTACTTCAGCGCCATCAGAATTAGCAAAAGATCAACTTGCTGAGTATGGGATAGAAATTAAGAGTTAGGAGAAAATAATATTATGGTATGAGCATTAGTTGTAATTCTTTTAATAATATCCTTAGGTATTATAGGAATATCGTTTATGATGGCCCCAGATTCTAATAGTTTTAGCGGTGCACTTGTTGGTAGCAATGATCTTGACCTATTTAAAATTTCAAAAGAACGCGGAATTAAAAAAGTTCTTAAATGGTCGATGATTTCCTTAGGCATTTTAATGTTTATATTTGCAATTATTTTGCGCGTTGTTTGACAGCAAGGTTAAAACTTACATATAATGAACAATAAATTTTTTAAAAATGTTAAAAAATTAGACTCAGTTGAGATATTAAAATTCATTCAATCTCATCCACAAGGTTTAAGTTTTTTGGAAATTGTAAAGAAATTAAACATACATCCATCATTAAATACTGATTTATCATTAATACTTAAAAAATTGGAAGAAAACGAAAAAATCGAATACAAGAGGGATGGTTCCTATATTCCTATTTTTTATCTTACAATGGTCGAAGATATTGTTGCAATAACTAATAAAAGATTAGGTTTTATTGATTTTATTGACGCTAATGATGAATCGAAGAAAAAATCTGCAATTTTATTTCCATTTGAAACAAGAAATCTACTTGATGGCGATTTAATAGAGGCCAAAATTTTCTATTATTATAACGATCAAAATGAATTGTTATATAAGGCAAAAATTACAAAACTATTAAAACATAAAAAAAATATTTTGATAGGAAATTTCTTAAGATCGCATAATGGGAAGATTTATTTCGAAGCATCAAATGATCGAGATAAAGGAAAGTTTGAGATTTTTAATTTAATGAATATACCTACAAATATAAATAGAGATGATGTTGTTGAGGTTTTTGTTTTAGAACCAAATGAAAAAAATATTGCTATTAAGTTTAATAGAATTATTACAAATATTAATTCTTTTGAATTTCCATTTGCTAAAATTCTCGCAGAGAATGAAGTTAGCCAGAAATTCAATGATAGTGTTCTTCTAGAAGCTTCCAATATGCCTACATCTGTTAGTGATCAAGAAATTAAACAACGAAAAGATTTACGCAGTTTATTAACTGTTACTATTGATGGTCTAGATACAAAGGATTTTGATGATGCAATATCATGTTTTGTGTTACCCAATGGTAATACAAAACTTTATATTCATATTGCGGACGTTTCTTATTATGTAAAAGAAGGAAGCAAAATTGATAGTGAGGCATTGCTTCGGGGTACATCAATTTATTTGCCAGGTGAGGTTATACCTATGTTACCTTATGAATTATCTAATGGAATTTGTTCATTAAACCCTAATGTCGATAGATGTACTATTACACTTGAGTTAGAAATAGATAAAGAAGGTAATAATGTTAAAAAAGATATTTATGAAAGTGTAATTAATTCTAATTATCGCCTAACTTATAATGAAGTGAATGATTATTTTAATAAAAAGATAAATGTATCGTTAGAATTAAAAAAATTAATGGATGATTCGCAAAGAATATCAAAAATTATTCGACAATATAAGATCAAAGAAGGTTATGTTAATTTTGAAATTAAGGAACCAAAGTTAATTATAGAAAATAATAAAGTAGTAGACATCAAAATAAGAGAGGATGGCGAAAGTGAAAATATGATTGAAGATTTTATGGTTAGAGCAAATGAAACAATAGCAGAAATGATGTTTGAAAACCATATTCCTTCAATATATCGTGTTCATGATAAACCATCTGATGATAAGCTTTTTGAGCTTCAAGAACTTATTAAATTTGCACATTTAAATAATATATTGGTACCTTTTGATGGAAACCCATTAAGTTTTTCAAAAATGGTAAATAAACTAAAAGAAAAAGGATTGGATGATTATATAAAAAATGCTTTTCTTAGAACAATGCAAAAAGCAGTATATTCATCTAAAAATATCGGTCATTTTGGTCTTGCTTCTAAATATTATTCACATTTTACCTCACCAATAAGAAGATATCCTGATCTATTATTGCATCGTTTAATTAAGAAATATTTGTTTGCTCGTAAAAAAATTAGCGATGAACAATTTTCGGAGGAATCTAGTAAAATTGAGCAAATTGCGCTTATGAATTCTGAAAGCGAAAGAACGGCAATGACTGTTGAAAGAGACATTGTTGATATTAGAAAAGCTGAATATTTTGAATCACTAATCAATAAGACATTTGTTTCTACGGCCGTTTCTATTGAAAAATTTGGAGTATTTTTTAATATTAACGAATATCAAACAAGTGTTTTAATAAGATTTGAAGATTTGGATGATAATGTTATAAAAATTTCCAATTATGAAGCTAAAGGCGACCGCCTTTTATTCAAGGTTGGCCATAATTATAAAATAAAAATTATTGGAATTGAAAGAGAAAAGGGAAATATTAATGCGTCTTTGTGTTAATATTTCTTTTTTTGATCTTATAATATTATTTATGCCAAAGTTAATTATAAAAAATAAATTTGCTAAATTTGATTATGAGATTCATAGTACTTATGAGGCAGGAATTTCATTACTTGGTTGAGAGGTAAAAAGTTTGAGGGCACAAAATGCAAAAATAGATAATGCTTTTTGCTCTATTAGCAACAAAAATGAGGTTTGGATTAATAATTTGTATATTTCTCAATATATGCTAGTTAAGGGCGAATTGGATAGATCAAGAAAATTATTGATGCATAAAAAAGAAATTTTGAGAATAAGTAATTTAATTGATAGATTAGGCTTAATAATGGTTCCCCTTTCGATTTATTGAGTGAACAATTATATAAAAGTTGAAATTGCTTTGGCTAAAAGATTAAAAAAATACGATAAACGTGAAAAAATTAAACAAGAAGAGCTAAAAAGAAACCTTAGAAAAATATATTAACGGGGATGTAATGGCTTCGACAAATATTTACGTATTTCAATTGCAGTGGTCTTGTAAACCATAATACTTCTAGGCTTTTTAAATGCAAACTTAGAAAACAAAAAAGAAAAAGACTACTTCATGACAAACGTTATGAATCGTCAATTAAATCCAGTATTTGCTTAATTAAAATCTGGTCAAAATCTTATAATGTGGCCCGCATTTAAGAATTTTGTTGTCTTGGGCTTGATTCAGTACTGTTTCAGTTAAGGGCTGAATGACTCAAACAAACTGACACCCTTTTAATTTTTTTTCTATTTTAATTAAAACTGGTTTAGCATAAAAATAGGATAAACTGTAGATATTGAAATATTACAATGTATGGACCGGGGTTCAATTCCCCGCATCTCCACCAAATGTAAATACACTAACATGATGCTTTGGCATCATGTTTTTTTGTTTATGTTAAGAATCAATTATAAAAATAATTAGATAAAAATTATAGTAAAAATTTTTATTAAACAAATAGCAATATTAATAACTAAATAAGAGGAATCACCGATATACCAACGTCAAGTAAAATGATAGATGCAGAAAGTTAAAGAGTCGCCATTATTAAAAAAACTCCTTAAAATTTATTTTTTCAATTTACAAAAAAACTCAAAAGATATCGAAAGAAATGGCCTTTTAAAATTTTGGGAGATAGCAAATTTTAAAATATTTAAGATATTTAGCAAATAAATAAATTTATGAAATTATTGATTTGTGGTGGCTTTATTTCAAAATAACAATTGTAATCTCGCCGAATTGTTAAGTTAAATTTTACAATTATCATAAAAACCTATTTTATTGCTTTTTTTTGATGTAAAGTTTAGAAAATAATTTAATCCGGTTTTTTGATAAAAAAATATATTAATAACAAAAAAGTTTTTTTATTTTTTTTAAATAAAATAGCTTATTTTTAATTAAAAAATAATGTATGATTTTATAATATATAAAGTATTTTTATTGTAAATCTTAAAATAAAAGGGGAAAAATAATGGCAGTGAGATTAGTCGTAAATCATCCTGATGGATGGGCAGTAAAAAACCCAAAAGGGCAAAGAGCTTTGAGAGTTTTTAAAACGCAAAAAGAAGCTATGGATTATGCAAAATCATTGAAGGATACAACGTCAATTAATGTGCAAAGTAAGACTGGTGCATTTAGAAAAGTATAAAAATGTACAATATTTTAGATGGTAAAAAAACTAAGGAAGAAATACAAACTAAAATAAAAAAGCAATTTGAAAACATGGCAGAAGATAAAATGCCAATTTTAGGTATATTACAGGTTGGTGATCTTGAGGAATCTAATATATATATAAAGCATAAATTAAATATTGCTCATTTCCTTGGGTTTAAAACAAAATTAATAAAATTAAATAGAAACGTATCAGAAGAAGAAATAAAGCATAATATTGATATTCTGAACAAAGAAACAACCGGTTTTTTAGTTCAGCTTCCTTTGCAAACGGATAAAGTCAAAAATCTACAAGAGTTACTTAATTGCATTAATATAACTAAGGACATTGATGGTTTGACACAATGGAATCAAGAAGCAAATTTTCTAACTAATTTTAATTCATTTCTCCCTGCTACAGCTCTTGGTGTTGTTATATTATTAAAAAAATATCAAATTAATTTTAATAATATGAATATTGCCGTTGTCGGTCAAAGCAAGATAGTTGGAAAGCCGCTTGCTGATTATTTTGAGCAAAATGGGTCTCATGTAAAAAGATATGATATTAATACTCCGAAGGACGATTTATTATTGAATGATTTAGTTGTTGTAGCAACTGGCTGCCGTGGCTGCCTGGACGGAATAAAATTAAAGGATAATGTTGTCCTTATTGATGTAGGAATACATCGAATAAATGGTTTAATTGTCGGTGATATTGATATTTCTAAGATAAATAACAAAATATCATATTTAACTCCAGTACCTGGCGGTGTTGGACCCATGACTATCATTGCTTTAATGCTTAATTTGGTTAAGGCATATGATATACAAAACGATTTAAATTTTTTATCAAAAATATTGATAGATTTATAATTAACTTTATATGTTTTTTAATATAATTATTAACTGTTTTTTTATAAAAAAATAGCATATTACACAAATTGCTATTTTTTATTTTTTTACTATTTTTTGATTACAACATTTAGTAAAATAATTTAAATATTTTTAGTTTTCTTATTTAGGGGGTCTTTATGATAATAGGAATAAGTGGAATGATTGCTGCGGGAAAAAGTTCGCTTTCTTCCAAATTGGCTAATCATTATAAAAATTCTTTACTACTGAATGAATTTGAAGAAAATGATGAGGTATTCAATACTTTTTTAAAGTGATTATATGAGAAAAAACAAAATTTAACTATTAGTTTTCAAAGTTTTATTATTGAAAACCATTCAGCAAAATTTATGGAAATTTATAATAAATTGCAAGATAAACCCGATATAGATCGGCATTTGTTTTTGGATAGATTTTCTATTGAACATTATATTTTTGCTAAGTTAATTCTTAGTAAAAAGGAACCTAAATATTTTGATGGCTTCAAAGCCTTATTTTCTAAGTTAATTACAAAAAGCGAATTACCGGACTTAGTAATATTTCTTGATATAAGTTTTGATACTTTTAAGAAAAGAATTTTTGAGCGAGGGAGAGCTATTGAAATAGATAATTGAGATCTTAATTACGATTATTTCAAGAACTTGCATGAAAATTATTATAAAATTTTTAGAGAACTTGCTGATGATTTTCAACTTAATTACAAAATTATCGATACAAACAATTTATCTGAGGATGAGGTATATAAGCAAGTAGTAAAAATTATTGATGAAGAGGAAAAACAATGGCAGTTAAGACAATTGATCCACGAATAGAAAAAGTTCTTTTCAACCAAGAACAATTGGAATCAAAAATAATTGAACTAAGCAATTGAGTTAATGAAACATATAAAAATTCAAATAACTTAATTCTTGTCGGTTTATTAAAAGGATGCTTACCGTTTTATGCTCAATTGATAAAAACAATTAACATAGATTTTATTACGGATTTTATGATAACTAGTTCATATGATGGGAAAGACAAACCATCAGGAAATGTTAAGATAATTCTTGATCTTGTTAATAATATCGAGGGTCGTGATGTGTTAATAGTTGAAGATATTGTCGATACAGCAAAAACTATGACTAAGGTTGTGTCAATTTTGAAATCTAGAAATCCTAAGAGTCTTAAGGTCCTTACTTTATTAAATAAACCTAGTGGTAGAATTGTGGAATTTGAGCCTGATAATTATGGTTTTATTATTCAAAAAGAAGACTTTGTTGTTGGTTTTGGTTTTGATTGAGAAGAAAAAATGAGACAGCTGCCTTATATAGGCACAATTAAAAAAAGCATTATTTAATTGTAATTAAATAAAGGAAAAAAACAAACAAAAATGAGTCTTCTTCAATATATGAGGTTTCAGCATTAAAACATTGATTTTTTACAGTTTTTTTATTCCGTTGAGGAATTATTTTATCACTTGTTTTTACATTAGGAATTGCTATACCATGAGTTTATTGTGCAAGACAAAAATTTATTGCAAACCACACTATTATAGGTGCTAGAAGATTGAAATTTGATGGAACAGGTGGACAAATTATTTGGTTCATTTATTAAATAATGACTATTAGGTATTGTAACATTTGGTTTTTATACTTTCTTTATCTGCCACAAAGAGTTGTTGCTTTATACACAAAGCATACACTTATTGCTGAATAATTAAAAGAAATTATAAAATGCAAGAATTTAATCTTGCATTTTTATTTTTGCGTTTATCTATTTTTCAGCCTTGTCAGCCTTAGTTGTTGATTCTTTATCATTGTCCTTAGGTTTTGATTGTACCATTTTAACAATAGCTTGTTCAACATTCTTTTCATATTGTTTTATATTTTCTTCTAATTTTCTATATTTTTCATAATTTTCAGAATCGCTAAATTTAACTAGTAAAGTAAAAATTTTATGTGGTAGTTCATTTTGTTCCAATGATTTCTTTGAAACAAAGGTTTTTATTTGTTCTGGTTTTAAATTATATGATTTAGCTATTTCATTAACCTTATTTTCATATTCTTCATCAGTGATTTGTAGATTTTCCTCATCTACAATTTTTCCTAAAACAAATGATTTAAAAAGATTTTTAAAGGCTTCATCTTGATATGTTTTTAGAACATCCTCTTTATTGGTTTTTGTGAATTCAAAATAATCTCTTTCGCTAATCCCCTTTTGTTTTAGCTGTTGAATAAAACTTTTATAATATTTTTCAGCTTCTTCATTAATAATTATGTTAGAAATTGTTATTGAAGAGTTCTTGATGATTTCGTTGATTGCTTCATCTGTGTAGGTTTGCGAAGCTACTTGTAAAACTGCTTTTGTTGCTTCAAATTCAACATATTCATTAAATTGCTCGATAGTGTTTACTAATGGATTTATTTTTGCTTCTTTTAAGAATTGATCATTTACCTCTGGGTAATTATTTGTTTTAACTGAATTAATTTTTACTTTAAAGACTACATCTTTTCCAGCCAATTCTTTTGCATGATATGTTTCAGGGAATTTAAGATTTATATCTTTTGATTCACCACGATTTAGATTGACCATTTGTTCTTCGAAGCCAGGAATGAATTGATTTGATCCTATTACTATGTCAAATTTTTCAGCTTCTCCGCCTTCAAATTTTTCCCCATTAATGTAACCAGTAAAATCAAAATTTACACTATCACCCATTTTTATTGGTTCATTAGATTCAATGGAAACAGCGTAATTTTTTAGAATTGTTTCTTTGGTACCTTCAATCATCTTTTTATCAATGTTTGCAATGTTTAACTTAGTATTAAGTTTCTTATATTCACCTAAATTTACATTAGGAAATAGAGGGAATCTAAATACATATGTGGCACCTTGGTCAGAATAATCACTAACATCAAAACTAGGGTGATAATCATTGATAATTTTATCTTCGTCTTTAATTTGAGTAATTATATGATTTTTATAAACATCATCAAATTTATCATGAATTACTTTATTAAAAATTTTAAATGGATCAACTCTTTTTAGAGCTTCTTTTAAAGGGGCTTTACCTTTTCGAAATCCAGGAATTGTAACATCATTAGCTAATGATTTTTGGGCTTTTTCATAGGCCTTGGTTCACTCCTCGCCATTAATGGTATAATCGATAATTAATTCGGTATTTTCCTCATTGAATTTTCTTGACATTTTTTTGTTCTCCTTGAATAAAAAATATTGTTATTATTATAACATTATTTACTTAAATAATGAATATAATGATTTTTCATTATCTGATAGTGAATTTTCATCCCTTTCGCCAAATAAAACCTTAGTAACGTTGATTATTTCTTCATATTCGCTAATAGTTTTATTTTTTAAAATATTAATTCAATTTTTGAATAAATATGCACTGAATACTTGTCTGGCGATTTTGCTTTTTGCTACATCATTGCTGTAAATTGTTAATATTTCTTTTTCCAGTTTAGCAATTGCCTCATTTTTTAAAAATGAACCATCTATTTTAGGATTAATTATTATATTATTAACTTTGTAATTGTAATCAACATTCTTTGTTTGCAATAAATCATATATTAGCGTTTGAAATCCTCCGTTGTCAAAACCATCTCCATTAAAAAAGAATTGAAATTCAGATAGATATTCATTTATATCTCGGTTTTTTAATTCATTATAGTTAAGCATAAAAATATAATCCATTTTTTTGTTTTTTAATGAATTAATTAGTGATAAAGTATCTAAATTGGTTTTTGTTTTTAAATTGTTTTTTTTAATCTGAAATAATATAGTATTTCTGAAAGCGTCAATTTCATTTTGCATTGCATCAATAACAAATTTATTTCTCGAGTTATCTAAGAGATAAATTGCTTTGAGCGGGTCGTCATATCTTATTTCTGTTATTTTATCAATGAAATCATTAAATTCTTTTTCTATTAAATCCATAATATAAAATTTTACACTATTAACATTATTAAAATAAATAATGTTGCTTCTAAATTAATAAATAATTCTATAATTTATATATAAAAAAATTAACGTTATTAGATGACGAAAATTAATTTTATTTTTAAAGAATTTTTAAGGAGAATAGGAATGTCTAAAATTAAGAAAATATATGCATATGAAGTTTTAGATAGTAGAGGGAATCCAACAGTTAAGGTTGAGATAACCACTAAAAAAGCTTTCGCTGAAGCTCTAGTGCCATCGGGCGCATCAACTGGATCAAAGGAAGCTTTAGAACTACGTGATAAAGGAACAAAATATGAAGATAATTGATTTGGTGGAAAGGGTGTTCAAAGTGCTTGCGATCATATAAATAATGAAATAGCTAGTTTATTAATTGGGCATGATGTAAAAAATCAAGAGTTGATTGATAATATTATGATTGATGCTGATGGTACTCCAACAAAATCAAAATTTGGTGCCAATGCAATTTTAGCTGTATCTCTAGCATGCGCAAAGGCAGCTGCAATCGAAGCTAAAAAGCCATTATATGAATATCTGGCTTCTTTAAAACAAATTAGCGCAAGTTCATTTACCTTGCCGGTGCCGATGTTAAATGTTATTAACGGTGGTGAACACGCTTCAAATACTATTGATTTTCAAGAATTCATGATTATGCCGGTAGGGGCTAAATCATTTAAACACTCTCTGCAAATGGCAAATAAAGTATTTCATACATTAGCTAAATTACTTAAGAAGGCAGGACACGGAACACAAGTAGGTGATGAGGGCGGTTTTGCGCCTAATTTACATACCCATGAGGAAGCGCTTGATTTTCTTGTTAAAGCAATTAAGGATGCTGGTTTTAATCCTGCAACAGAAGGCGTAAATTCGATTGCAATTTGCTTGGATGCTGCATGTTCGGAACTATATGATTCAGAGACGAAGAAGTATGTATTTAAGAAATTTAAGAAGGCATTATTAGATAAAAGAGCTGGTTTTGAAAAATATGCTAAAAATAAATACGAATTTACAACTAAAGAACTTGTGAATTACTTTGGTAAATTGATTAATAAATACCCTATCATTTCAATTGAAGATTCACACCATGAAGATGATTGGGATGGATTTATTGCAATGAATGAAAAGTATGGTGAAAAGGTTCAGTTAGTAGGGGACGACTTAATTGTAACAAATCCTCAATATATAAAGGAAGCTATTACTAAAAAAGCAATTAATGCTTCATTAATTAAGATTAACCAAATTGGTTCATTAACAGAGACAATCAAAGCAATCAAGATGTCTCAAGAAGCTAATTTAGTTCCTGTTATCTCACACCGTTCTGGCGAAACAGAAGATACATTTATCGCTGATTTATCAGTAGCATTTAGCACCGGAGAAATAAAAACTGGTTCAATGTCAAGAACTGATAGAATTGCTAAGTATAACAGATTAATAAAAATCGAAGATGAGCTAGGAAATAGAGCTAAGTTTAAAGGAAGAGAGACATTTTATAATTTAAAATAATATATCAAAATAAAATTAGACCTAATCCCCGATTGTTATGGGTTTGGTCTAATTTTATTATTTTTGTTTTAAAAAACTTAGCCAAAAAAGCTAAGTTTTTTAAAACAAATTAATCGATTTTCACTTTAACAGCAGCACCCATTGAAGTAGAAACTACAATGTTTAAAACATATGTTCCCTTAACAGTTTGTGGTTTTAATCTCTTAACTGTTTGAATTATGGTTTCAGCATTTTGAGCCAACAATTCAGTAGGCATTGATTTTTTACCAACCGAGGCATGGATAATTCCACCCTTATCAGCACGGTAATTTGCTTTACCTTTTTTCAATTCTTCAACAGCTTTAACTGGATTTGTTGTAACTGTTCCTGTCTTTGGGTTTGGCATTAAACCTTTTGGACCAAGCTTTTTACCATATTTTCCTAAAACAAGCATCATTTTTGGATCGGCAACAATCACATCAAATTCATATTTATCTTGATTTAAAATTTCTGGTAGTTCTGAAGATGAATAAACAAAGTCTGCCCCAGCCTCTAATGCTGCTTTTTGCGCTGAAACTTCATCAGTAGCCACTAAAACTTTAATGCTTTTACCAGTACCATTTGGTAGCACTACAGCTCCACGTAGTTGTTGGTCTGATTTTCTTGTGTCTAAATTTAATTTAATAGCAATATCTAATGACTCGTCAAATTTTGCAAATGAAGCTTTTTTAGCTAATTCAATTGCATCTGCTAAAGGGTAAATATCTTTTTTGTTAACTAATGTTTTTAAAACTTTAGCGTTCTTTGTAACTCTCTTAGCCATTAGTTAGCACTTCCTTTTAGTCATTCTTCATAACCTTCAACTGTAATACCCATATTTTTAGCAGTTCCAGCAACCTGATGCATAGCGCCTTCTAGAGTTATTGCATTCATATCTGGCATTTTATATTCCGCTATTTCTTTTAATTGTTCCAAAGTAATTGAACCAACTTTTTCTTTGTTTGGAACTCCACTACCTTTTTTAATTTTTGAAGCTTGAATCAATTTATATGATGTTGGTGAAGTAAATAATTTAAAAATAAATGATTTATCCTTATAAACTGTAATTAATACAGGAACCGGTTCCGAACCTCTATCTCTTGTTTGGTCGTTAAAAGCTTTAGTAAATTCAGGCATGTTAATACCAACACCTGCTAATGCAGGGCCCGGTTTGGCTTGTCCAGCTAAAAATTGTAATTTAGCTTTTTTTACTATTTCCTTTGCCATTTTTAAAAAATCCTTTCGATAATTGTGGTTCAAACGAATTAATAAATTCTTCCACATTTTAGGCAATTTTACATTGCACCTAGAAATTATAGCAAATAACTTATTTTATAAAAATAAACTCATTATATTTATCGTAAAATTTAATCAAAATAAATAATATCGACATAATAGAGGCATAATAAGAATTCTATATTAGTAATTTTTTAGAAATTTTTATGCTTTTCTAACTAAATTTATAAAAAAAAGTATCCACATTCGGATACCTTTATAATAACCTTTACAAAATTACTAAGGCTTTAGTTTTGTAAAAAGTCAGCACTACTTGGCATTAATAATCTAACTAAATGATCCAACAACTGAATTTTTAGATTTGGATCTTTTTTATTATTGCCATCTGGTGAATTATTCATTTTTGAAAGTTCAATTAGCTCATCAATTGTTTTTATTGCTTCGTCAATTGATTTTTCATTATATGAGTTTCCACCAAGACCATATTTAGAAAGTTTATCATTATCTTTCTTGTAATTTTCTTTGTATTCTTTAAGCATTTTCTTAAGGTTTGAAAAACTAGATTCATTTGCTTCTATATTTAGATTTTAACCATAGAAACAATAGTTTTAACGTTTTCGATTTGTTTTTCTTGTTGTGTTTTTTCTTCGAATTTTAAATTTTCACCCTTAGGGAAAAGTAAATCACTTGCTGTCTTTGTTAATAGCTTACTAATTTCTCCTAATAATTGAATTTTTGCTTGTTCTGGAATATTTTCTGACTGTAAAAGTTTAGTTTTTTCAAGCGCATCTTTAAGTTTTTCATCTTCGTAATTAAATTCTTTAATATTAAATTTTTTCAGAAGTTCATTTAATTTTTTTTCATCTTCAAGTAATTTTCGAAATTCTTCTATTGATTTTTTGCCTGAATTAACATTAAGTTTATTCAATTCAACACCTAAATTAACATTTTTGTTAAATTCTTTTTTAAGTTGAGGATCGATTTGTCCCTTGAATAAGCTTTTTGTAAAAATGTTTTCAATTTCGTTTAATAATTGAATAATTACATTTGGATTTTTATCTTTATTTTTAATGATATGGTCAAGATTAATTAATAATGAAAATGCTTTTGTTAAAACATTTTTGAAATAATAATCACTTTTACCAAGTTTTTTAAATGTCGCAGCCCCCCCTTCTGTTTTAAGTTCATCAATAAAGTTATCTTTTGAAATATCAACCTTAGAAATTTTTTCAGCGAAAAGCATTACTGCTTGTTTGTCTTTGTTAAATTGAATTGATTCAGGTGTTTCAATTTCTGGTTTAATTGGCTTATCATTCTCTGAATCGCCTTGCTTTGATTGATCAGTATCACCTTGTTTATCTGGACTAGGTTTTTTATCAGTATCGCTTTCTTTATCAGGTGTTTTTTGTTGAGGGTTTTTTGTTTCTGGGTTTTTTGTTTCTGGGTTTTTTGGTTTCATTGGTTCAGCTGGTTTTTCTGGTTTATCTGGTTTTTCCGGTTTAGCAGGATTTGCACATGATAGAGCTATAACTGGTGTTGCCAAAACAGGTAAAAATCCTAGAAAAAGTAATTTGCTTTTTTTCATTTTTCTCCTTATATTTAATTAAGTTTATAAAGCATATTTTATAGTATTTTTTTTTTTTTTTTTGTTTTGGCAAAATTTCATGATTGATGCTCTAATTATGACCAAAATTTTAGACAAAGCCAAGGCATTTATAAAGGCGCTTTTTACTACTTAGTATTATTCTAATTTACGACCTTGATCTAATAAAAATATATTTATTGCAAAAATGTCTCTAATATAAATCAAAATTATTTAATTCATTTTTATTTTCCCAATTTTAAAATTAAAAAATCATAAATCCACCTTAAATTAAAATAGATTTATGATTTTTTATTTAATTTTTTAATTGCATTTTTTTAAATCATCATATGAATTTTTTAAGCAAATTATCAATTAATTCATCACCATACACTTGCTTGTATACAAATCGTTTTTATTTTCTATCGAGTCTGTTAAAGTTTTTTCTACTTTTTGGTTATTATTTTTTGTAAAAATTTTTAGCTTTCCCTTTGTTGCTTCTATTACATTTAATTTAATTTTTTTAATTAGTGCTTCAACATTGCTAAAACTAAATTGATTAGTCGGGCTTTTATTAGAGGTGTTTGACTATCTTTTGTATATTTGTAAATCATTCCTTTTGGGCTCTTTATGAAAATTAAAAATAACTAGATTCTTTTTTACAATATCCTTATATTAAAAACCTAGGAAAAATATCGGTTCTTAAATAACTTGATTTGGCATTTAAAACATATATAAATAAACTTAATATTCATATATTTTTTTATTGCTCATTTACAATTTCTAGGTGTTTTAAGCAAGCTTTAATTACATCACTATTGAGTGATTCATATACTTCCTTATCGCCAATTATATAAAACTCCTCTTTTGCACGTGTTACTGCTACGTTCATAATATTTGGATTATTGCTGCCAACAGCTCATTGAGCAGAATTTATACTATCTTTATCGCAACCTAGCACTAAAAAAACAATTTTAGCTTCTTTTCCTTGGAAAGTATGTACTGTTCCTATATTACTTTTATTAATTAAATCATTGAGATTTCTCTTAAGTTCATTTACTATTGCCTTAAAAGGAGAAATAATAAAGACATCTTTTAAATTTGCATCACGGTTTTTTATTTTAAATAAATATTTTTTTAAAACTTGACATTGTTCTTTTACATAATGTTTGTTTATGGCTTTTCCCTTAACATGAAGTCAAAATCCATTGTAGCTTTTTTGTTTACCGTTTTCTTTTCCTTGGACCATATTTCCTTCATAGGAAATTTCGTTTGAAATATCAAACATTGGACTTAGACATCTTCTATGTACTCAAAGAGGTATGCCAATCCAATCTCCGTTTCTCTTATAAAATCCATATTTGCTATGATTATCAACAATTTCTTGCACCGAGCTATTAAGACCATAAGGCAATTTATATTTTTCTTTTATTCATTTTAAGGTATTTTGGTCTAATACTGAAACTGGTTCAATTTGCGATGGATCACCAACAGCAATAATATTTTTCGTTCTAAAAATTGCACCTACCGCCGCTTGTGGAACCGCTTGTCCCGCCTCATCTATAAACAAAAATCCCATTGATTCTTTTGGAAAATTCTTGTACATTGTCCTTATGCTTGCAAAGGTTGAACTAATTGCGGGTACAGCCATATTAATTCAATTTCATGCTTCCACTAAACACTCGCATTTATCAATAGTTTTTCCTTTGATTTTATTATTTCATATTTTAACGGCGCTTTTTAAAGCCTCCCTGTTTTCATATAAAAATTGTCTTCTGACTTTTAGCGCCAAAATAAACAATTTTGATTGTTTGATTCTAAAATTCTTGTTAAATCATGGGTTACTTTTTTGAAATACATTGTTGTCATTAATTGCATTAAATTTATTAATTTTCTTATTGATAAAAAAATCTTCGATTTTATTTTTTTGATCTAGCATTCTGTTGATACTATCGATTTTTTTGCCTATGTTATTCTTTTTAGATTCGAGAGATAATAGTGAGTCGCATATTTTAATGCGTTGATTTAAATAGGAGTTTAATTTTTCATTAAATTCTTTGTATTTCTTTGTTTTAAATAATTTACTTATTCAGCTTGGTTTTTGCAGTTTTAAATTTTCGATAGATTTGTTTATATTTTTTAATTCATTTTGGTTATTATTTATTAAGTTTATTATCTCTTTTAGGCTTTCATTAATTGCGTTTTTAATTGATTCAATATTAAGATTTCTATTTTCAAATTTATCGTCAGGTTTATCCTTCATGAAATCGTCAATTAAAGCTTGCATTTCTAATTCTATTTTAGCTAAAAGGTTTATGTGCATTTGTATATCATTTTGTGCTTTTTTAATGTCATTATATAAATTTAAAAAATCTTGATATACATTTGAATTGTTATTTTCTTGCTGGTATATTTCTTTTATGATATTTTCGACAGCTTTTATTATTTCTATAATATTCTTCTTTTTGCCGCCTTCCAATGAAAAAAGACCTCATTTTTCTTTTGCGATTTTATGCTTATTGGAAATACCTTCATTATTATCTTTTTCTTCAGTTATTGCATTAGCAGTTTTGTAAAAATAATCAGCATTCTTTATCTCGTTTGCTAGATCTTTGTCAACATTTTCCAATAGAGGCAATTCGTTTACTATATTTTGCACAGCTCCATTATTTGAACTTGCTATTAAAATGCTCTTATTTGCAATTTGTGTAGGCAAAATTTTAATTTCTTTATAAAAAACATCCTTAATTATCTTTGAATCTAGCTTGCATATTTCAAGCGATTGTTGAGTAATTAGCTCAGCAAATATATCCTTTAGTAGGGTTGTTTTTCCTGTTCCTGGAGGTCCATTTACACTTTTCATTTTAATATTTTCATAGTTTTTACTTGTCGATAGATTTACTGCAATTTGTTGCATTAATGAAAGTGCATATTCTACATTGCTTGGAAATCTTGAACATGGATAATTCTTAGGATCTAAAATTTCTTTGATTTGTTTAATACCATCAGCTTGTTTATTATCTAAATTTATTTTTATTAATTCATTGCTATTTTCTTCTTTTGATGATGATAAATATTTGTCTAGATTTTGTGTTGATATTCCTTTAGCTTCTACTAAGTCATCAATAAAAAATGAATGCAATAAGGCATCATCTTCATCATCATTTACTATTTTATATCTGGAAAGATTAACATCAATATTGTAATTTTGTATTAATTTTTGAAATGCTTTATTAAAAAATGCTTTTAAATCTTCGGTTTCTTTCTTTTTAAATATATTTTCAATATCATCTGAAAGTTCATGTTCTTTTTCTTTAAATTTAGACATAGAATTAAATTCTAAATCACTCTTGGTCTCTCTAATATATGCACTTCAAGTATAGAAAGTGCATTGTTTTTCTATTTCAAGATTATTATTAAAACGTATAGCAAAACTGAATTTATTATTTCCTATTGATTCTAATTCATCATCATTAATTTTAGTATTATGTTTTTTGTTTAGAAGATCAATTAGTTCTTTTGAATTAAATGTGTTAAAAATAAAAACTAAATATTTTTCCTTTTTTTGCTTAGTTTCTTGTTTTAAAATCGTATTAAAATAGTCATAATAATTATCGTTTTGTTTATCTAGTTTAATCTCGCGATAATCTTTTTTATTTCAATTACCTTCGCTAAGTTTTTCAATCATTATTCAATGCTCAAGAATATTTTCTTTAATGCTTTTAGGGTTCATTATATCTCCACAATGTAATCATATACAGGTTTAATTTTAATATTGTAAATATGACTCATCTAATCATAATATTTCTCATTATTTAAATAATTTAATATTATTAAATACATTATAGTTGATAAAAATGTTTTATTTAAAAAAGTAGTTATGAAGCAGTATTTATTAGATATCAATTTATTTTGATTTTTTTGATGTATTGATATTTTTATAGCTCTTATAATTTATTAAATAAGATACCTGTAGAATAATGTCTTAATTTAAATTAAATCATGATATAAGAAAAAGTGCGTTTTTGCATAAAAACATTTCATATTGAAATTTTAAAATCTTTATATAGATTTTGCAAATATAAATATAAATATAAATAAAAAATATATATAAGAAAACATTATTTAACTTCCGTTGCATGTATTTTTATAATAAATTAGATCTAATAAGAGAAATATTATTAATTTATGAAAACAAGATTGTATAAAAAAGAACTATTGATTAAATTGTTCAATAAAAACTGTCTTTTAATCTATTTTGATTTCTCTTATTTAGTAAAATTAATTAAATATCATAAGCTATAAGGAGATATTAATGAGTTTATTAAAAAATTACATTCAGAAAATTGATGATATTTCTTCGAAAGAGTTGAACACAGACCAAAAAAGACTGGCAATAAAAATTTTAGAAAAATTTCAAGAAGACGAAAAACAACTACAATATGTTTTTCAATTCATTGTGCAAAGAATTAAAACAGGTTTTAGATTTGATGTGGCACCTGAAAGCGATTGGCAAACAGTTGCGCTATTAGAAAAAGATGAAAAACTTAGCTTTGTTTTAGACGAAAACAAAAGCAAAGATAATACATTAATCATTGGTGAAAACTATGATGCTTTAAAGAATTTGATAGTGATTGAGAGAGAGAGAGAGAGAGCTGCCTTCGCTTGATAAATATGATGTAATTTATATTGATCCTCCTTATAATACTGAATCAACTAAAAAAGATGGTAATAGTATTGCAGATAATAATGAAGATGTTAAGGCAAAAAAATTCATTTATCGTGATAAATATTCTAGAAATGGTTGACTTAATTTAATGAATGAAAGATTACAATTAGCAAAAGAGCTTCTCAAAGATGATGGAGTTATTTTTGTTTCTATCGATGATGCCGAACAAGGCTATTTAAAAGTTCTAATGGATGAAATTTTTGGCGAAGAGAATTTTGTTTGTAATTTTATTTGGGAAAAAAATTATTCTCCAAAAAGTAATAATCATTACGTTTCTGTTAATCACGATTATATTCTATGTTATTTAAAAAATAAGCAAATAGTAACTAAATTTAATCGTTTAGAACGCAATGAAAAAAATAATAAAATGTATAAATTTAGTGATGAAAAAGGAAGATATAAAATAGCTGATTTAACAAGAAATTCTAATAATAAATTTGACATTGTCTGAAATAAAAAAGTTTATAAGTGCCCGGAAAATTCTGGGTGATTATTTTCAGAAAAAAAGATTTATGAATTGATAAGAGAAAATAAGATATACCTGCCAGATGATGTCACGAAAAGGCCAGGTTTAAAAAGATATTTATCTGATGTTAGAGATATTATATCTAAGACAATTTTGGGGTATGAAATTGTAGGACATACGCAGGATTCAAAAAATGAAATAAGAGATATCCTATATAAAAATGCTTTTGAAACACCTAAACCTATAAAATTAATAAAATATTTGATTAGACTTCATAGTGATAAAAAAAATATTCGTGTCCTTGACTTCTTTGCCGGATCTGGTACCACAGCTCATGCCGTTTTAGAATTAAATCGCGAAGATGGTGGCAATAGAAGCTTCACTCTTGTTACAAATAACGAAAATAACATTGGTATAAATGCAAACTATGAAAGACTTTATAGAATAAACCACGGGGTTGGTACTAAAAATGAAACTTTTGATTGAATAAAGAAAAACGAACCATATAAAGCAAATTTAAATGTTTTTAACATCAAATACTATGACATAAATCCAACAAACAAAGATATTGAAATTGAAGACTTAGCTAATAAATTAATTGATGTTTTAAAAGAGTTTGGAATAACTTCAATAGATAAAAACAATCAACAGCAATATATTAATCTATTAAATGATTTATCATCTTTAAAGCCAGAGAAAAGAGAAGATAATGAATCTAACTAATTCTCAAGAAAAAGCTATTAATGCTTTAATTAATAAAACCATAAATAGTTTAGAAGAAAACAAACAAAATTCCGTTTATTTTAAAGCTCCAACTGGGTCTGGTAAAACATTTATGATGATTAACTATATTGATAAATTAATTGAATGAAATAAATTTAATTTTAATCAAAATTTAGTTTTTGTTATTGCAACTTTATCTAGTGCCGAGCTACCAAAACAAATGGAAGAAAACTTCAATGAGTATAAACAATATTTAATAAATAACGATTTAAAAATTACAAGAATTGAAAGCCCTTCAAATATTAATAAAAATTCTAAAGTAGAAAAAAATTATCAGTTTTTTGCTAAACCAAATAATGTTTATATTATGGGCGGAGCATCATTTAAAGCTAACTCAATTTTAAGAGAGCAACATGCTATTGAGGCTTTTTTAGATGAAATAAAACTAAATGACTATAAATTAATTTATATTCGTGATGAAGCTCACATTGGATCTGACACTTCCAAAAATAAAAAAGAAGAGATGTCATTTGAACACAATATGCAATCAAGAGCTGATTTTGTTATAAAAATGACAGCAACTCCAACCGATTTAAGTTTAGATCTTATTGAGCTAAGCGAAAAAGATCTATTTAGCGACAAAATCAGATTATTAAAAAGTGAAAAAATCTTTAATGAAGGTATTGAAAATAATGAGGACATTGCTTATATTGATAATGATGTCATTTTAGAACAAGCCTGTTTAAAATTTAAAGATATTAAAAGACAATATAATGACAATAAAAATGAACCGGGCTTAGTGGGCATTAATGCCGCCATGTTAATTCAAGTTGATAACGCTAGTAAAGATCCTGAAAAAGAAAAAATATTCAATGAAACCATTGATTTAATAATAAAGAAATTAGAGAAACATTCTTTATCCTGAGTAAAGTATTTTGATCAAAATGATAAAGAATCAAGTCTAAGACAAAAAGATAATTTCTCACTTAGAGATATATCTAAATACAATTCGGACACTGATGTGATAATTTTTAAAGTAGGACCAGCAACTGGTTGAAATATACCGAGAGCATGTATGCTAGTTCAACTTAGAAATGTTTCGTCAAAAACATTAAGCGCACAAACTATCGGAAGAATAAAAAGAAATCCAAACCCCTCTTATGATTTTAGAATTAATTCAATTGCAAATAAGTATTATATTTATAGCAATGTTGATAGAGATATAAATGACCAAAAAAGACTAATTTTGAAGCCTGAATTTGAAAAAGAAAAATTTATATACGGATCTCTTATAAACAGTAAATCTAATACTATTTTTAACTTAGAATCTTATGAAAGAAAAATTATTGAGCTATTAAATGGTTATTCATTTAATAGTTTTGAATCAAAATACCTTGCCTATCTAGAAGAGTTTTCTCAAAACAAATTCATAATTGCAAATCAAAAAAAATATGGCAATAAGATTGAAATAACCTCAAAAATACAAAATAAGATTCAGATGGAAATGTTTAATTTAAAAACAATTAAGGCCAATAAAGCATTATTTACGGATAATATAATAAACAAGATAAACTCAATTTATGAAACAAAAATTAAACATATAATGGGCAAAACATTTTTCTGATTTTTAATAGTTAAACATGAAATTAATATTTTTAACGATATTTATAAAATGCATATTAAAAAACAGTTAGAAAACAAAGAAATAAAATATGTCTTAAATACTTCAAAATCACTGCCAAACTATTTAATTGAAGTTAAAAGTGATTATATTAAAAAAACAGATGATAAATTTGCTTATCAAGAAATTAATAAAAATTTTGCAAACATTAATTTACAATCAAAAGCCGAAGAAGCATTTGTAAACGAATTAGAAAAATATATACCAATTTTCCCTAAAATAAAAATTTGAGCAAAGAATCCAGTACATAGTGGAATTAATTTTGAATATATCAATAATTTAGACACGAGTAATAGCTATCCAGATTTTGTTATCGTACACGAAAATCATTATATTTATTTAGAAATTAAAACATACAAAAACGACATAGATAAAGAAAAAACTAAAAAGCTAATTGAAGAATATAGAAAATATATTGAAAATAATAGTAATTTAGATTTTAGACTTACACTAGCTGTTATATTTGCTGATATTAAAGGAAATAATTATTACGCAACTGGCGCAAGTACAATAACAAATCTCAACGACCTATTTTTAAAACAAAATAATAATTGAGATGAAAATGGGCAATTTTTCATAAAGGATGTAACCGTACAATTTTTGCAATTGCTAATGGAAGGCAAAGAATAATAAAAGTTTCATAAAAAATATTTGCTTTAGCTAATTTCTTATTATTTTGCAATAAATTATTAATATTTTTTGTTTTTGATAATTTAGATAAAATATAAATATAAGCTGTGTTGAAAAATGATTGTTCAAAATAACTTAATTTTGCAAAAAATGATGATCTAATTTTTTACCAAAAATTTGGGCTTAAAATAAAAATAAAAAACCAAGCTTTCTCATTATTTTAGAGCTTGGTTTTTAAAATTTTAAATTATTAAAAGTTCATAACCCTTTCTTTAATTTTGTTAATTTTATTTTTAATAATTTCCTCAATTGAATAAGAATTAAATGGTTCTACTTTTGTTGCGTCAATTAAAAGGGTTTCGCTAACCTCTGCACCCAAGAAATTTCAGATGCCCTCTAGGTAAGAAATGTGACTTGCTCAAGGATATCAATCACATGGAGCTCCCTGAGAAGCAATTATTTGTACCTTTAAATTAAATAACAAACCTATTGAGCTACCTTTTTTAGCGTATTTATAAGAAAATGTCTTATTAGCAACACAAATTCGGTCGATAAAATTTTTTAACACTGCCGGAACATTAAAATTTATCATTGGGGCTGAAATAATTAATTTGTTGGTTTTTTTTAAAATATCAATATATCTACCTGATAATTCATCATTAAAAAAATCAGAAAAATTATTTGAGTTCATTGGATGTGTTGCCATTTCAAGTTCGTTTAAATCTAACTCCACAATTTCATCATTTTTGTTAATTTTTTTATATTCCTCAACGAAGCTCTTAGTAATAGCACTTGAAACAGACTTCTCTTTTGATATGGGCGAAGAATATAAAACTAATACATTAGCCATAAAACTCCTTTATTATTTATTTTTTAATATTATATAAGTTTTAATTGCCTTATTTTGAATAAATTTAGTTAAATCAAAAAAACTTGGTTTCCCAAGTTTTTTTGAAATGGTGCGGATGAAGGGAATCGGACCCTCGTATTCAGATTGGCAACCTGATGTTCTACCATTGAACTACATCCGCAACTGGTGCAAGTGATGGGAATCGAACCCACGTAGTTAGCTTGGAAGGCTAAAGTTCTACCATTAAACTACACTCGCAATTAGCGTTATATATTATAAACCATAATTTTTGTTTTATCTAAAAATATTTTTTAATTTGTTTGTTTTCAGCCAAACTATATTTTAAAAAAGCAGAATATTTATAAAAAACTATTAGTTATAAGAAACTACGACACTTGGGTTTTTGCATTAAAAGAAGTTAAATAATATGTTTATAGTTGTTGATTTATATAGTTTTTTTATATATTTTATTGTATACAATAAAATGTCAATTTAAGCATTTTTGAAAAATAAAATTAATATTATATTTATAATTATCACTATGATTGAAATTAAAAAACTTTGTTATAAATATCCTGGTGCTAAAAAATATGCCTTAGATAATATTAATTTTACAATTGAAGATGGGCAATATGTTGCCATTTTGGGACATAATGGTTCAGGAAAGAGCACTTTTTCAAAACTACTTGCTGCAATTTACAAAGCTTCATCTGGGAAAATTATTATTGATGGTCTAGAAATAAATTCTGAAAATTTGGCGGAAATTAGAAAAAAAATTGGTATTGTTTATCAAAATCCAGATAATCAATTTATAGGCGCTACTGTTGAAGACGATATTGCTTTTGGCTTAGAAAATAAAAAAATGTCATATGATGAAATGAACGTAATTGTAAAAAAATATGCCAATGAAGTAGGAATGGGCAATTTTTTAGATAGGGAACCTCAAAATTTATCGGGAGGTCAAAAGCAAAGAGTGGCCATTGCTTCTACTCTTGCATTAGATCCCAAAATTATTATTTTTGATGAAATAACTTCAATGTTAGACCCTAGAGGCCGCAATGACATTTACAAAATAATTCATGATCTGCATTCCAACACCAATAAAACTTTAATTTCGATCACTCATGATATGGATGAAGCCTTGTTAGCTGATAAGTTAATTGTCTTTTCAGGTGGCCATGTGATAGCTCAAGGAAAACCTATTGAAATTTTAAATAACAAACAAATAATTGAAATTGCAAAAATAGATTCACCTTTTATATACAAACTTAGTGAAATGATTCACGGAATTGAGCCAACATATGACGATAAAAAATTATTGGAGACATTATGCAAATTAAAGTAGACAATATTTCAAAGGAATATAACAAAAAGCTTCCTACATATGTTAAGGTGCTAGATGGTGTATCAGTGGAAATTAATGAATCAGAAGCAATTTCAATTATTGGGCCAACTGGCTCTGGTAAAACTACATTAATAGAGCATCTTAATGCATTAATATTACCCGATGAAGGTTTACTGCATTTTAGTGATGTCCCTTTGTTTAAGAAAGCCAAAAAGCCATCTAAACCAAAAAAACAAAGTGATGATAATGATGAAACATACCAAGCTAAATTAAATGAATATATAAAGAATTTAGAGAAGTTTCAAAAAACTAAAAAAAGTGATCGTGTTGAAATAGTATATACTGATATTGATATTACCAAAAGTAAAAGAAAAATCAAAAATGTTAAAGCATTAAGAAAGCAAGTTGGAGTTGTATTTCAATTTGCTGAATATCAATTATTTGAATCTACTATTGAAAAAGACATTATTTTTGGGCCTGTTTCAATGGGTATTAAAAAAGACAAAGCTAAGGAATTAGCGGCTAAATATATTGAGATGGTTGGTCTACCAATTGATTATCTTAAAAGAAGCCCCTTTGATTTATCAGGAGGGCAAAAAAGAAGAGTTGCTTTAGCAGGTATTCTTGCTATGGAACCAAGATTTCTTGTTTTAGATGAACCTACTGCTGGTTTGGACCCGCAAGGTGTTGAAGAAATGCTCCAGCTGTTTTATAATTTATATAAGCAAGGCACAACTATTATTATTGTTACACACGATTTAGATAATGCTCTTAAATGAACAAATAGAACCTTATTTGTTAAGGATGGGAAGATTATTAAAGACGGTAATACTTATGATATTCTAAGTGATAATAAACTATTATTAGATAATAATTTAATTCCCACAAAATTGTTGTCATATGTAGAAAGGCTAAATAATGCTGGTTTTAATATTGGAAAAGTAACAAATATTGAAGAATTGGCAGATAAAATAAATAACATAATTAAGTGAAAAAAATAAAAAGGAGCTATAAATATGGATAAAACAATTATTGGCAAATATCTCAATATACAGACGCCAATTCATAGACTTGATCCCCGACTGAAATTTTTAGCTAACATACTATTTATAATTTTGTTTTTTATTTCTGAACATTATATTACATTATCAATTTTAGTAATTATTAGTATGGTTTTATATGGTATTTCTACTAAATCAGTAATTTCTATTTTTAAAAAAATTAAGTTTCCTATCTATATTGCTATTTTTCTCCTGGTCATTAATATGCTAACTGTTAAAGGTGCGGTAATGTATTACGAAATTGATAAATATGTTCCTCTTTCAACAGAAACAAATGCTGACGCTTTTGTGATTTATCGCGGTAAATTAATAGTTAATGTAGTATATTTTGCTCCTAACAACGATGTTAATTCGATATTTCAATTGTCATTATTCTCAATTCATCGAACTTTTACAATACTTTTGAGAATTTATGGCGTTGTATTAATAACAACAATTTTGACAGTAACAACAAAACCTGTTTTATTAACGAGAGCAATCAATGATCTGCTATATCCGTTAAAAATATTTAGAGTACCGACTGAAATAATTACGATGATTATATCCATTGCCTTAAGATTTATTCCTACCTTGTTAGAAGAATCAGGAAGAATTATGAAGGCGCAGTCAAGCCGAGGAGTAGATTTTAAAAATGGTAATTTTAAGGATAAAATAAAATCTTTCATTGTCCTAATGGTCCCACTTTTTGTTTCATCCTTTAATAAGGCCAATGATTTAGCTGATGCTATGACTTCAAGAGGATATGAACCATATGCAAAAAGAACCTATTATCGTCAATTAGTTCCTAATTGAAGAGATTTGATTGCTACGCTAATATTAATGACTCTAACTGCATTGGTTGTAATATGTGCTATAGACCATATTGCTTTACCATCATGGTGAATTGCTTCATTTCAAAAGGTTTAATATGAATGAAAAAGATTTTGAAACAAGAAAAAAAATACTAGAATTACAACAAAAAATAAGTCAATGAGATAAATATTATTATGATTTTGATAAACCGTTAGTTTCCGATGAAATTTATGATATTGAATTTAATCAATTAAAAAGATTGGAATTGCAATATAAACATCTTTTTTTAAAAGAAGAATTAGAGCAGTCGCCAACCAATAAAATTAATGCTAATGTATCTAAAAATTTTGCTAAGGTTAAGCATGATAAATCAATGCTTTCTTTAAATAAGGCATATACCATTGCAGAAATCCAAAAATTTATTGATAATATTAAAAAGGTAACCTCGCATTTTTCTTTTTTTATCGAACCAAAAATTGACGGGCTCTCAATTTCTATTAAATATAATCAAGGCAAGTTAATGCAAGCAGTGACAAGGGGCAATGGTTTAATCGGCGAAGATGTTACCAATAATGTTTTGCAAATAGATAATATTCCAAAAATAATTAATTATAAAAAGCCCCTTGAGGTTAGAGGTGAAATTTTTCTTCCTATTGATGAGTTTAAGAAAATAAACGAAAAATTGCTTAGTGAAAATAAAACGGCTATGGCTAATCCACGCAATGTTGCTGCTGGTACTTTACGCCAATTGGACCCACAAATTGTGAAAGAAAGAAATCTTTCATCATTCTTATATTATGTTGTTGCACCGGAAAAACATAATATTCAAACTATGTATGAATCATTTGAATTTTTAAAAAAGTTGGGTTTTTGTGTTACAGAGCAATCAATCCTTGTTTCTTCTATTAAAGAAATAGAACAATTTATTGAGGAATTCAAGACTAAAAAGTTATTATTTAACTATGAAACTGATGGCATAGTCATAAAACTTAATGAGCTCAAATTTTATGATAAATTAGGTGAAACAGCAAAATTCCCTCATTCAGCAATTGCTTTTAAATATGAGCCTGATGTTGTTTCCACCATATTAAAAGATATTTTTATTACTGTTGGTCGGACTGGCTTAGTTACATATAACGCTTTATTGCAAGAAGTTGAGTTGTCAGGAACAAAAGTATGTTTTGCAACGCTTAATAATTATGAATTTATTAAAAATCTAGATATAAATATTGGTGATGAAATATACATAAAAAAATCTGGTGAGATTATTCCATGCGTTATAGGTTTGGCTAATAAACATAATTTAGAGAAGCTAGAGCCATTTAAGGTATGCCCATATTGTAATAATGTTTTGTTATTTAATGAAACAGGGTTGGAACAATATTGTTTGAATCAAGATTGCCAAGAAATAAAAGTTAGAAAACTTATTCATTTTGCTTCAAAAGAGGCACTTGATATTAATTCACTTGGTGAAAAAAATATCATATATTTTTACAAAAATGGTTTTATAAATAATATATTGGATATCTTTAATCTTCATAAACATCGTGATGAATTAATTAAATTGGAAAGATTTGGATATTTGTCAATAAACAAAATTTTAAAATCAATTGAGGATATTAAAACTAAACCACTTGAAAATTTGATATTTGGTTTATCAATCCCATTAGTCGGAAAAAGAACTGCGAATATTATTGCTTCAAAAATTCTAAAACTAGAAAATGCCTTAAATTTTAATTTTGAAGTGTTTAAAGATTTTTATGATTTTGGTGATAAGATTACTAAACAATTAATAGAATGATTCTCCAATGAAGAAAACATAAGTTTAATTAAAAAATTAATTGAACATGGTATAAATCCATCATATGAACAAAAAGCAATAACCAATATCCTAAATAATAAATCTTTTGTTATAACAGGCAAGCTTACAAAACCTAGAAGTTATTTTGAAAAACTTATTGTGGAAAACGGCGGCGAGGTACTTTCGTCTATTTCCGCTAATATAGCCTACCTATTAATTGGCGAAAAGGCAGGAAGCAAGCTATCTAAGGCGCAAAAACTTGGTATAACAATAATTAATGAAGATGATTTAAAATTAATGCTAAATTTATCAAACTCCTAACCTTAGTTGGCTATGGAGTTTTATTTTATAAGCCTTTAATAAGGCTATACTAAATATAAAGCACATTAATCATGATGTATCAAATTTTATGATTATGTTTGATTCACTAATTATGTCAATGAACGCATCAAATCAAAGGATGGTATTTTCAATAATGATATTTATCCTAAAAAATAGAAGTGTAATAATGTAGTTTAAAGAAATAATTGGAATAAACAGAAGTTGAATAAAAAAAGAAAAAATATTATAGTTTTTATTAAAAGTGTGAATTATTAAAGTGGAATAAATATGGGCAATTAAAAATACCGCAATTGTTTTGACAAAATATCCTTGTTTTGTTAAAACAAAAATTGTAATAAATATGGATAGTGTAATCAAAAATGATAAAATGAAAGAGTATGAAAACATTATAAATGGATTGTAAAAAACCATTATTAAACCCGTTATTGCTAATAGCGCAATATTGTTTATTTTTTTGTTAAAAATAATTTTATTTAGATATGCTAATATTAAAAAGATTAAAGACCTTGTTGCACTTACATGAAATTCGATTGATATTAAATAAATAATCAATAGAGGAATAGCGATAAAATCTTCAATAAAATAGCCATTTTTAATTCTTCTAATTATTTTGGATATAAATAGATAAATTAAATTAAAATGAAATCCGCTAATAGTGAAAAAGTGAATAATATTAAGATCACTAAGCTTTTTATATATGTTATTAGCTTGATTATAATTGTTGAAAATGATGATATTAAGATAATCTATAACTGTGTGGTTTTTTGTGTTAAAAATTGATAATTTTTCATTTTTTTTAATAAATTCAATATTTGAATTAGTGAGATTAAAAAATAGCCTATTCGCAACTTCAAACGAGCTTAAATTCTTATTTAAAATAAGTGTTCCTTTGATATGAAATGTATACTCATAGTTGTTCATAAAAGCAATATCTATAATGCTTTTGGTCTTAAAAACTTTAAAATAGGCATCCTTATATTTGAATATTAGATAGGCTTTATATTCTCTAATCATATTTAAATCATTATCTAATTTTATCCCGTCAATTTTTGCAAAAATTGACTGGTAAACTACATAGCTTAAAAAAATAATTGAGCTAAAAATGAAAAATGTAATTCAAAATTTAATATTAAAAAAATTAAAAATGCAAATCATTATTAAAGCTAGTGAAATTAAAATAATTTCAATTCTCAATATTAATATAAATATTAAAAAAGAACTGATGGACGATATTAATAGAATATCTATATATCTATATTTTCTGTTAATGTTTGATAAGTTTTTTCACCAATGCCTGGTAGTTGTAATAAATCATCTCAATTCTTAACATTCCTTTCTTTAATATATTCAAAAACTTTTTTTGCAATGTTTGTTTTAATTCCTAAATTTATTAAAATTTGCAAATCATTGATATCTGTTATCTTTAATTTTTTATTTTTAGTAAAGGGAATAAAAACTCTTTCGTTGTTTTTTAACAACTGTGATTTATTTATCTTTTGTAAATCTGCACCACTTTTTAAAATACTTTCTCTTATTAGATCAAAATAATTTGCTCCATCCTTTAAAGTATATTCGCCCGGATATTCCACTGCACCTTCAATAAAAACAGTTATATAATTACTTTTAAAAGAAGATTTGTTATGATGTCATTTATCTATAATTTCTGTTTTAACTACAACGCCACTAATAAGTACAACTGATGAAATAATAAAAAATGAGGCAGTTAGAATAAATTTCTTTTTGTTTATTTTTAATTTCATAAATCAAATTTTTAATAATACACAAATGTTTTTATCTAATATGGGAAAAAATAAAGAAAGTATTAAGAAAATAAATCAAATCTCATAATAAACAAGCAATATTTAAAGAGAATAAATTTTGACATCTCGAATATTTTTTCCTCTTTAAATCATGTCTTTAAATTTCTTTTTTATTTTTCTAAAAATAAAGTTTTGGAAATAAACAGAAACATAATTAATAGCTTAGATAATAGAGGGATAGGATATTTTTTTCAATATTGAAATCCGAAATTTTTTTTAAGTTTCAACAAAGGATGTCGAAAAATGACTTTTTAACGATTATCAAGAAAAATCAAGGAGTTTGTAAATTAATATAATAACGAAGGAATTGCATTATAAAAAAATGCCCATATTAAGATTTTGTCAAGTCAAATTCTTAATATGAGCTAAACTGTCTGAAAAAATTTTACAAGTTTATTTTGTGCATTTTTAAAACCTTTCTCTTGGTATGAAAAAGGTTTTAAATATTAATAATTATTAAGTAGAACTAATTTTTATTCAATAGTTGTTGCATTATGTCAAACTTCCTGAACATCTTCATCATCTTCAAGTAAGTCGACGAATTTTTCGAGTTGCCCCATTTTTTCTTCATCGATTTCAACCTCGCTATTTGGAATATATGTAACTTCAGCAGTTGAATAGTTATCAATTTTTAGAATCTCATCAAGAGATTGTTTGACTTTTTGAAAATCTGATGGATGGGTAATAATAACATATAAGTCATCTTCAACCTTAAAATCTTCGGCGCCGGCTTCCAAAACGGTAGTCATTACTTCTTCTTCAGAAGCTAATGAAATTGGAAATTCAATTAATCCTTTTTGGTCAAAAACATACGGAACAGTACCTTGTTTTCCTAGCTGTCCATTATATTTATTAAAATAGTGTTTAATGTTAGATGATAAACGGTTAAAGTTGTCGCTTAAACAACTTACTACAAAATTTATACCACCAAAGGCTGTTCCTGAATATAGATATCCTTGAAAGTTAGCGCCTTCCTTTGAACCACCTGAAACTTTCGAGATTGCTTTTTCAATATTTGCTTTGGGCATCGATTTTGCCTTTGCCTTAGCAATTGCTAATTTTAGTGCTGGATTTGAATCTGGATCTGGGCCGCCAATTGTTGCTGCTACAATAATTTCTTTAGAAAATTTTTGAAACATTTGTGCTCTCTTTGAATCCATTGCAGCTTTATGATGTTTGGTAGTTGCTCATTTTGAATGTCCTGACATTTCTTTAATGCTCCAATCTTAAATAAATAAATTGTAAATAATATTAGTTTATTATACCAAAAAATGTCCTTATTATAATATAATAAATTAGTATGTACCTAATTAAAGGCAATGAAAATTTTTTGATAAATAAAAAAATTAATGAAATAATAAACAAAGAAAAAACTATTGAAGCAGGTGATATCGAGATAGTTAAATTTTATGATTTTTTTACATTAGAAGAATTATCAGATGCATTAAATAACAATTCCCTTTTTTTAAATAAAAAAATCATTTTATTTAAAAATCCCTTTATATTTAATATAAAAAATAAATATGTTAATGGTTCGTGTATTGATGAGTTTATAAAAATAATTAATGCATCACTAAGTGATGCTAATCTAATTCTTATTTTTACACAGGAAATAAATAAGTATGATAAATCTTTTTTAGCATCAAGAGCTTTTGCATTTATAAATGATAATAGCACTACTATTAATATCGAAAAAATTAGCGATAAAGAATTATTTTCTTTTGTTTATAAAATGATTAAAACAAAAGGTGGAACAATCAAGGATAAGGTCCTTATTGATTTGCTATCAATGCTACCACATAATCTAGAAATAATAGAATCAGAAATTGATAAATTGCTATTAATAAATAAAGATATAAGCGAAAAAATGATTAATGATAATAATTATGCAGTATCTAATAATATCGATTTTGCCCTAAGTGAGGCAATGTTAAAATGTCAAGACACAAAAACTATTATAAAAAAGATAAACGAACAGATTAGCTACGGGATTGAGCACAATTATGTGATATCGCAAATATCAGCGATATTGCTTAATGCAAAAACAATTGGAATATTAAAATCAATAAAATTAACTAATGATGAAATAGCAAAAATGCTTAATATTCATATATATCGTGTCAAACTTCACTATGACTTTTTTAATAGAATTGACATTAACACATTAAATCAGTTGATCATTGATTTAGCAAATATTGATCTAGATTTTAAAAAAGGAAACATTTTACCAGATACGCTTATTGATTTATTGAGTATAAAATTATTGAGATTAAGGATTTATTAATGGTTAATTTAGGTAAAAAAATCATCTTATATGAGCTAAAAGTTGAAAATTTTGTTGATACCAATGGAAGCAATTTTGGTGATTTTAAAGGGGTTATGAGCAAATTGGAGTATTTCAAAAATTTAAGTGTTAATGTTATATGCTTTGAAGATATTCTAAAACTATATGAAAATAGATTTGATCTTGGACTAATAAAAAAAAGGTATGGTTCAATCAAGGATTTTGCAAAGCTTGTTGAAACATTTAAAAATAATCAAATTGAAGTAGCTCCAATTATAAATTTAAAAGAAGTAAGACAAGCTTTTGTTAACTGAAATAATATGATGAGTTTATATAATTTGAATTATTATGAGTCAAATAGATACTTAACGAAATTAGATACATATTTAATTAATAAAGAATTTGAAAAAACATCATTATATGAGTTATCTGATTTTATTAAATATTTTGAATCAGTTTTAGGTTTCTACTTGCAACTTAATGTATCAACTGTTATACTTGATAATTTTGAATTTCTTGCTTTTGAAGGCTTAAAGGAGGAAGAAAAATTAAAATTTATTAATGATTTATATAAGATTATCAAGCGTAAAAATAGCAATATTAATGTAATTTTTAAAACCAGTAATAATAACTTCAATCTATATAAAAAGATGCTAATGGTCGACAATAAATGCCTAGATTATTTGTATTTAACTTGAATGTCTGTTATTGGCAATAATGATGCATTAAAAAAACATTTCAAGAATAAAATGAGTTTTAAATCCTTATATAGATTTGTAGCTAATTTTAAAAATCATTCAAATGTGATATTATCATTCGGCTCTGATTTATCAGGTCGTTTCTTTTCTAAATGAGCTAATGAAAAGGCTTACCTAAATGAATCAACAAAAAGTTTCTTTGTATTTTTATATAGTGGCAATCATTCAATAGGTTTTTATTATGGCGATGAAATAGGTGCCTTGCGCGCTAAATTCAACCAACGTTTCACATTTAACAATGAAGATTATAATGAGGAAAAAAGATTTCTCCAATATAAAAATATAAGTTTAAATGAATATCATAAATATAATTGTTATTTCAATAAATGATCGTCTTATATTCAAATGCCTTGAAATGGACAAAAAATAAGAAGCAATGAAAATACTAATATTTTTTACCCAATTAATTTAGAAAGTAACAATGTAGAGGAACAAATCATTAATAAAGATAGCACAATAAACTTTGTTTATTTCTTGAATAAACTCTCTTTAAATTCCAAATTTTCTTCTTATTTCATAAAGGGTGTATGAAATATTAAACAAAGTCATGGTATATTTAAATTTAGCAAAAAACTTAACGAACAGAGGATGGTATTGATTACAAATTTGACATCAAAGCATCAGAAGATAACTCCGCTTTATGGTTATAAAATTTTAGCAAGTTCATATGCTAATAAATTCTACTCAGAAATTCCAAAAGAACTCAACCCTTTTGAAGCTTTGATTTTATATAAGACAAAAAACAATTAACATTGTTTTGTAGTTTGGATGATATTAATATATAATTTTTAAAATATAATTAAGGAGAAAAATATGGGTAATGGACAAACTATTGTGTATGTCTTGCTCGCAATTGTTTTAGTACTTATAATTGCTTATATCGCTTGAAAAGTTACGAAAAATAAAAGAGCAAAAAGAAAAGCAGCAAAATTAGAATATAAAAAGAATGCTGAAACATTGGCGTTATATTATGAATATATTATGACTTATAAATATGTCATTGATTTTAGTATGAAACAGTTAGAGAAATTTGGTGCAAATGAATCCCAATTTAAAATGGGGCAAATTAAAAACGGTGTAAAAAAATTGCTAACCAAATTAATTAATAGAGAGGATTTTGCATATTCTTTCCAAAACGATGAGAAGTATACTCTATTTGTAGAACACGCTGAAAAATTAACAATAACTCAACCAAATTTGTGAACTAAAAAAATTAATGATACATTAGATTTTTTTGAAACTCAGTATATTGGCATTCCAGAAGATAAGAAAAATATAGCATTAGAAGAAAAAACAATTAATGCTATTGAGAGTCAATTTTATGAAGAAGATTAAAGATATTAAAAAAAGCAAAAATAATAGCCCACACATAAAAAAATTTGGTATTGCAAATTGGCTAACAGTGTTGAGAATAATATTAATGATTCCTTTTATATTTTTAATGTCGTCCGCTTTCTTTTTAATTATTAAACACAATGGAACATTTTGATATGATGGAATTAAAATTGTTGGTAATCAAAAATACTCAATAACTTTATCAATCATATATTGATTAAATGTCTCAATATTTATTATAGCAATGGTGACTGACTTTATTGACGGACATATAGCCCGAAAAACAAAAACTATTTCGCAATTTGGTAAGATTTTTGATCCAATTGCAGATAAGATTGCGACAATAATGATGTTGTTATTTATATCAATAATGAACTACTCGTTCTTACCAATTGTTGTTTTGTTTATCATCCGTGATATTTTGGTTGATGGTGCGAGAGTTTATGCTGTAAAGAAGGACATTAAAGTAGCAGCAAATTGGTGAGGTAAGATTAAAACCATTATTGTCTCACTTGCAATTATTACAATAGCATTTAGTGCACCATGATTTACTAATTTTGATAATGATTTAGGTAAATATGTTTCAAATGATAAATATATTCTTTATGTTAATATCCCTTTAATTGTTGGTCTTATTTTGTCATGAATTAGCGGAATTATATATTTAGTTAAGTATTTGAAGGGAATAACCAAGCAATATCTTGAAGACATTTCGAAAAAAAATAATGACGATATCAAGAATCTTGATATAACAAAAGATAATATTATTATTGAGCCAATCCAAGGTGATAGTATAGAAAATAAAGATATAGAGCAAAAAAATAATTCAGAACAAATATCACATAATTAATCGCTTGTTAATAGTTAGCAATAGCAATAAAAAGTTATGTTATTAAATAATTTTTTAAAAAATAATTAATCATTTTTTTATGTTATCCTTAACATATTAAAAAAAGCAAATTAATAGCAAATTATAATATAATTTATAATTATTTTAAAATACATAATGTTATTTAAAGTATTCAAAAATTAAATATTTTAAAAAAGAAGGAGAAAGTATGCCAAGAGAAGGTTTAACATTAAGATGTGAGTCATGCAAAATGGAAAACTACATCACAAAAAAGAATAAAAAGTTGCATCCAGAAAAAATGGAAGTAACAAAATATTGTCCAAAATGTAATGAACATACAAACCATAAAGAAAAAAATAAATAGAGTTTAGGAGTTAAAATGCTAAAACAACAAATAACCAAAATTTTCGAAGAATTGAAGCTAGATGCAATTATCTCTGAGGCGCCTCAAACAAGATTATGATATGCTGGTATTCAGACAAGTGATGGTTTTATTGTGATCGAGAAAGAAAAAGCCTTTTTATTTGTAGATGGTAGATATATTGAATATGCAACTAAATTTGCAAAGAATGTTGAAGTTATTTTATTGGAGTCAGGAGAAGAAACACTATCGAATTTTCTAAACAAGAAAAAATATTCTAATGTTGGTATTGAATCAGATTATTTACATGTTCAAACATTTGAATATTTTAAAAAAATGATGCCAAAAGCAAAATTTCATAATGTAAAAGGAAAACAATTTAGAATAATAAAAGACCAAGAAGAATCCGATTACATCCAGGAAGCTTGTTTAATTTCATTGCAAGCATTAGAGGAATTAAAGAAAATTTTAGTTGAAGGCATGACTGAATTAGAAGTATCAAATAAACTTGGATATTTAATGCGCCTTTTTGGTGCTGAAAAAGAAAGCTTTGAAACAATCGTTGCATTTGGTACAAATGCTGCCGAACCTCATCATCATCCAACAAATCGTAAATTGGTTGATGGCGATATTGTTAAAATTGATTTCGGAGCGCAATACAATGGTTGAGCTAGCGATATAACAAGAACATTTTTCTTTGGAAAACCCAAGTCAGCTGAATTAGTTTCGATTCTTGATGTTGTTAGCGAAGCTCAAAAACTTGGCCGCGAAGCTGTAAAACCAGGAATTGAAACATCTGAGATTGATAAAATTTGTCGAGAATATATACAATCAAAAGGATATGGTAAATTCTTTACTCATTCAACTGGCCATGGTGTAGGAATCGATGTACACGAACTACCAGGAGTTGGCAGAAGAACGGGCAATGTGGTATTAGAAGAAGGAATGGTTATCACGGTTGAACCCGGGATTTATGTAAAAGATTTGGGCGGGGCTCGTATTGAAGATACAATCCTTGTTACCAAAAATGGTTCTAAGATCTTAAGCCGCCCTGAAAATTACGAAGAATAATTGAAGTAATTTTAAAAGCAAAGGTTTGTTACCTTTGCTTTTAAAATTTTTTTATTGAGATTTCTTAAAAGATATTAAAGTTCAACCTTTTGACCATCAATAATTAATTCTACAAGACGAATTGACTGAATATTATGGGTATCTGATTTAATTTCACTATTTAAAGAAAAATCAAAAGTGAATTTATTATTAAATGAATTTATTCTTTTGTTAGTTAAGGTTAATTTCTGTGATGTAAATTTTTGCGACGATTTTTCGAAGGCGTTAACAACAATTGTTATTGTAGCTATTTTATTAAAATATGAATCATTATTTGTTTCAAATTCAATAGTTAATTTATCATTTTCAAATTTTCCACCATAACTCTTGAAATCAGTATCTTTTATCTTTAAACCGTTTGTTTGTCTGCTAAATTCTTCCTCACCAATAGTTGCGCTTCCAAAACCCAATAATTCAAATGTTGGCGGTGTTTGGTATTCTTTTGGTACATCAGCCTGTCCGAAAATCTGGCGATTAAAGTCCTCTAATTTAATGTTTTCTTTATCATATCCTAGCAATTCGAATGAAGATGGAACATCTGAAGATTCATTTTTTTTATGTTCTTCATTCTTTTCTTGTTTTTCTTGTGATTTATTATTTGAATCATCTTTAGTTCCTCCGGTATCGGGAGTTGTTTTATCGGATTTACTCTTATCAGGCATTTCTTGTTGAGGGGTTTTTGTTTCTGGGTTTTCTGGTTTCTTTGGTTCAGCTGGTTTTTCTGGTTTTTCTGGTTTAGCAGGATTTGCACATGATAGAGCTATAACTGGTGTTGCCAAAGCAGGTAAAAATCCTATAAAAAGTAATTTGCTTTTTTTCATTTTTCTCCTTTAAATACTATTTTGATGTAAGTATTTTACATTTTTTTTTTTTTTTTTTGATAATTCTCATCAAATCAATTAATGATCAATGGTGTTTTTAAATAACGCATAGGGTATGAATGAGTAAATATGGAAGCTAGCAGAATTAAATAAAAATCGGTATTACAGAACAATAAAATAAATTAAAAACATAAATAGTTTCTTTTTTAAATACAAAAAGTAAAAAAATCCATTCAGCGCGTAAATAATGATTTTGTTAGCAAGAAATTAATACATGCTAAGAAATAAGAATAGGCAGAAATGCTATCTACTAATTAGAATGTAAATGGTTTTAGCCCTGATGTTACTAATTTAATTAATATTTATCTCAATGAAATTCTTTTAAGATAAAAATTAGAAGAAATAGGCGAGACGCATTGCTATAATTGCGAAGTATAGATTAAATTCTAAAGGTGTTTTCATTGGACTAAGCAATACAAAAGAGAGTTGTTGGTTTTGGATTATATTCAAAAAAAATAATAAGAGCACATAGATCAAGTGATTTTAAATCTATTATGATTGAAGAAGAATATTCGGCTTTTAAGTGTTTAGAAAATATCCTTAGATAAAAAAGGGGGTAAATTTGATAAATATATTTTAATCCTTATTAGTCAAAACCACGAAATATAATAATGCAACTTTGTTGTTAAGCAACTAAAAACTAGCTATAAATAAATTTGTCGCATTTCAAAGAACAGATGTTACTTTATTTATTGATAATAAAGAATTTAGAGGTTCAATACTAATGTTATTAGATGAGATACTTCATTTTTCTAGTTTTCCTAATAAAAAATCTTCTCCTCTGCAAGATTTGATTGAGACAAATTTTTAGATATATTAAAAAGGTAAGATAAACAATTGTTAATCGCTATTGTCATAGAGATTGATATTGTACATTAAGCGAAGATATGAAAACTAAATTTTATAACAATAGATCTTAAATTTTCTCTTTCAAATAGTTTGTCCGAAGGTTTACATTAGAAAATATTAAAATATGTATGCTCACAAAAAAGAAATGAGATAATTATCAGTACTTTAAATAAAATTGAGTTTAACAAAAACTATGCGCCAAGTTTTAGACGCATAGTTATAGAATATGTTATTTTTAAGAAATAACTCAAATACTATATTTCTAACAATGGTGCAATTATTACCTTTTTTAGCAAAAAACTATGAAGAAAAAATTTGAAACTAGATGTTTAAAATAGGATAGAAAAAATTTTAGATTTAGTCAAAGATAATAGACAAATTACAAAAAGCGATCTTAAAGATATTTTAAAATAAACTAGGCTCTGTGTTATCTAATAATAAAGCGATTTCCTCTTTATAAGGCGCTAAGTCGCCAATGTATGGTGTTTCTAAAATAATGGGTATATTATCAAAATCGGGATCATAAACAAATTTTTTTAAAGTTTCTAAACCAATATACCCCTTTCCAATATTATCGTGGCGGTCCTTCTTAGAACCTAGCGGATTTTTTGAATCATTTAAGTGAATAATTTTTATATACTTTAGAAAATCGTTGTCTTTTAAATATTTTTTAAAATTATCATAATCCCTAATATCATATCCAGAATCCCATATATGACATGTGTCAAGGCATATGGCAACTCTATCAGATTTAATTTTCTCAATTATTTCTTTTAATATTTCAAAATTATTACAATAATTACTTCCATTACCAGCCATAGTTTCTAAGGCGATTGTTACATCATTAGTTTTTGCTAAAACTGTTTTTAATGAATAAATTAAGCTACTTTTAGCTTCTTCTTTGCTAAAAGTAGTATGTGCGCCAGGATGCAAAACAATTATTTTAGCCCCTATAAAATTCATTCTTTTAATTTCAGAGATTAAAAAATCAATCGCAAACTTATTTTTTAGCGGGTTTGAAGGATTAATGATATAGGGTGCATGAACAATAATATCATCGGATTTAATTTTATCTGCATAAAATTTATTGTACTCATCATACTTGTAGTATTTTTCTTCAACGCGATAAGGGGATTGATTTGGCCCGAGATAAATCATCATGCAGTTAGCATTATTATGATGTGATTCACGTGCAGCGCCTAATAGATAGTCCGGTTTTGAAAACGAGACATGACTGCCCAACTTAATCATTTTTCACCTCGTTTTAATCTAAATTATAACTTTCATTAGCATAGAACTCTTTTAATTGCTTACGTTTTTGCGGATGTCTTAATTTACGCAAAACCTTCGTTTCAATTTGACGAACTTTTTCTTTACTTACCCCTAATTCTTTAGCAAGTTCATCTAAGGAATGAGGACGATATGATTCTCCGTTTGGGTCAGAAATTCCATATCTTTTTCTTATTAATAATCGATCAGATTCATCTGTTAACGAATTAATCATTTCATTCAAAATAACACTCAATTCTTCTTGACTTGTAAAATTAGTTGGACTAATTACGCTTTCATCCTTAACAAAGTCTGAAAAGCTTGAATTTTCTTCCTTTCCAATATTTTTATCAAGTGAAATAGGGTCAATGTTTATTTTTCTTATATATCTTACCTTATCAGCAGTGAATTCAGGTTCACCAAACTTCTTGGCAATTTCTTCATCTGTAGGAGGATAACCTTGTTCTTGTTGTAATTCTCTCTCAATCTTCAAGACTTTATTGATTGTTTCAACCATATGCACAGGGACCCTTACAGTTCTCGCTTGGTCAGCAACGGCTCTAGTAATTGCTTGTCTAATTCATCAAGTAGCATATGTAGAAAATTTATATCCCTTAGTATGTAAATATTTATCAGCTGCTTTCATGATTCCAGAATTACCCTCTGAAATTAAATCAATAAAGCTCAAACCTCTATTCTTATATTTTTTAGCATTATTGATAACTAGTCTTAAATTTCTTTTAATTAACAAATCGCGTGCTTTTTTATATGCTCATTTGTCACCATTCTCTCTAGCCTTGGCCATTTTTTCAGCTGTTTCTAATTCTTCCTTTGGTGTTAAAAGCTTACCATACTTGCCTATTCATCTCATATATCACTTAACAATATCATTTGTTTCAGTTAACCTATTTGACAAATTACTATTCTCAGAATTTTTTCTAGCTGAACCAATTTTTATTTCTTCACTATCATAGTTTTTTAATAGTTTTGATGCATCAAATTCATCATTAGATCTTCTGCTTTTTCAATTAACTTCACTATAATCATCATATTCGTTAAGATCATAGTCATATTCTTCATCTTCTTCATCATACGTTTCACTAATTTTGCTTGAAATATATTCATCATCTTCACTAAAGGTTTGATCTTCTTCTACAGCAGAATTGATGCTATCATTTGGTACCAAGGTGCTATCATCATATTCAAAGTCATAGTCAATATCTTCGTTTTCAGCATCCTCGTCATCAATATCTTTTAACATACTTTCGTTAAATTCTGCATCTTGAACAAAATTTTCAACATCATCGTTATCGCCTTCATCAACACTATTAGAAATAAGATTTTTTTCAAACAATTTAAGCAATAATAAATCTGCTTCTTCATCATCAACATAAAGTTTTTTCTTATAAAGAATATCAAAAACTTCCTCTTGAGATAGGGTTTTAAATTTTTTATCTTTATTTTTCCTTTTAACTACCTCATTTTCAATTACTGAAATAACATAATCTATTGATTTTTCTAAATTATTACTTGTCATCCTGCGCTCCTTTGGTATACATTAAAATCTGCTTTTTTGGTTTCTTTCGATTCTCAACAAACTCATCTACACGATCATATAGATTTTTGATATCTTTTTTCAAATCATCACTTGTGAGAGTTAAATTTTTTATCTGAATTGCCTGTTCTAGATATGATTTATATTCATTTATTAAATCAATGTTATTTGATATTTTTGCCTTATTAAGGTCGGATTCAATTACCGAAACAAGATTGGATTGACTTAGTTCTAAACCTTCCTTGTTCTTTTTGATAATATAACTAATTAATTTTCTTAATATCTTTTGTGAATCATCATCTAAATTAAGATCGTGAAATCCATCATTTTTTCATTGTTTGGCAATAAAAGGTTGATTTAATACTAGCAACAAAATTTCCTTTAATAGCATATAATGCCTACTTATTTCTTGTTTTAATATTGTTCTAGCATTAATGAATTTTTTATTTTTTTTATTAATACTTGGCGAATTTGCTTGCTTCGAAACTTCTGGTTGTAGGCTTGCAATATCATTTTTGATAAAAAAGTTATTATCATAATTTTCATTTGTATAAATACTTGGGTGATTTGCGCTATGTTTTTTTTCATTAATTTTATTTTTAAATAATGGATCCGATAAGAAAAGAGGATTAGAATTTTTATAGTAGTTTTCAAATAAATCGGCAGTTAAAATGTTTTCATTAATAAATCTTTCTTTGAGCATTAAAACTAATGAATTATCAATATAATAAACATATTCAAATATCTGCTTAAATATTTCGTTTCTTTCAAATGATTGTTTATTGTTTAAAATATTTTGCTTGGCCAGTATTAATAAATATTCGACAATATCAACCTTGTTTTCACACATTTTTTTTAAAGTTAAACCATTATCTAGATTATAAAGTTCATCTGCATCTTTATTTAATGTATTTATAACAAATTTAGCATTTAAATTGTATTTTTTTGAATAGTACAATATCATCCTTAAATTTTTTAGTGTTGCATTTTGCCCTGCACTGTCATTATCAAAAAATAATGTAATAGTTTTATTATTTAATAGTTTTAGATGGGCTGGTGATAATGAAGTACCCATAATTGCTACGGCATTTTTGAATCCAGCTTTAAACATGGCTATGCAATCAAATTGCCCCTCTACTAAGTAAACTTCTCTTTTATTATTTATTTCATCTTTTGCATGAAAATAATTAAAAATTACTTCATTTTTTCGAAAAACAATAGTCTCAGAACTATTTAAATATTTAGGGTTTTGTAATTCAGTAATGTCTCTACCTGAAAAAGCAATAATATTGCCTAATTCATCGCATATTGGAAACATTAGACGATCATTAAAAAAATTTTTATTTTCAATAGAAGATAATAATGATGAATTGGATATTTCAAACGAATCAAATTTATGTTCGATAAGAGTTTCATAAATTGACTTGTTTTTTGATGAAAAACCAATTTGAAATTCTTTAATTAAATTATCATTTAGGTTTCTTTTGTGCAGATACTTTATTAATTCGGCGCTTTTTTCAAAAGTAATTTGATATCTAAAAAAATTAAGTGCTACCTTATTGACTTCAAGAATTTTAGAATGTTCAGTTGTGATAGCGGAATTATTCATAAAATTGCCGAATTTGGAAATATCTAGGTTTTGTTTATTGACTAAAAATTTTAGTGCCTCAAAGGATGTTAAATTTTCCTTGTATTGAATAAATTTAATTACATCTCCGCCTTTTCCGCATCCAAAACATTTAAATATTCCTTGCTCTGGGCTAACAACAAAAGATGGCGTTTTTTCGCCATGAAAAGGACAACAAGCCTTATAATTCTTCCCTTGCTTCATTAAAGTCAGATATTGCCCAATAATATTAACAATATCACTTTTAGAAATTACATATTCTCAAACACTTTCCTGCAAAATTAATTCCTTTTATTATCTGTTTTCTAATAAATAACTTGCAATTTCACTAATTGGTATTACATCTTGCTTCATTGTGTCTCTATTTCTAATAGTTACAGTATTATTTTTGGTTGTATCAAAATCAACAGTTATACAAAATGGTGTTCCAATTGCGTCTTGTCTACGGTATCTTCTACCAATAGAACCAGCTTCATCATATGCTATTCTAATATTAGTATTTTCCAATAAATTGTTATAAATTTCCTTGGCTTCCAATGACTGCTTTTTCATTAAAGGTAATATAGCAACTTGATAGGGTGAAATTTTTTTACTTAATTTTAAAATCACTCTTTCTTCTTTATCATCATTTTTTTCGACTGTATAAGCATCGATAATCAATGCAAAAAGCAATCTGTCCAATCCAATTGAAGGTTCAATAACATACGGAATTATTTTGGTCCCATCGTCTTTTAAGTATTCAAGAGATTCACCAGAAAATTTCATATGTTGACTTAAATCATAATTGCCGCGATTAGCAATTCCTAATAACTCACCTCATCCAAAAGGAAATAAGTATTCAATATCGCTTGTTCCTTTTGAATAGTGACTTAATTCTTCTGCTTCATGTGGTCTTATACGTATATTTTCTTCCTTAAGACCTAATAATAAAACGAGTTTTTTACATTTTTCAATTCAATACTGATAAAAATTATTGCTATCTTTTTCTTCGCAAAAAAATTCTAATTCCATTTGCTCAAATTCTCTTGTTCTAAAAATAAAGTCACGGGGGGTTATTTCATTGCGAAAACTTTTACCTATCTGGCCAATTCCAAAAGGCAATTTAGCTCTTGATGTTCTAGTCAAGTTCTTAAAATTCACAAATATACCTTGTGCGGTTTCAGGTCTTAAAAAGGTTTCAGAAGAACTGTTATCAATTGCTCCCATTTGCGTCTTAAACATCAAATTAAATGGTCTAATTTCTCCTCATTCTGCACTTACGCCATCATATTTTTTAACATTTTTTTTAATGATTTTCTCTAATTCGTCAAATGTACATTTTTCGACATTAATTTCAGGAAATAGATCTTTAATAATATGGTCAGCACGGTATCTTTTATTATTAACTTTATTTTCAATTAAAAAATCAGAAAAATTATCAATATGACCACTAGCTTTCCAAACATTCTTATTCATAATAATTTTAGAATCAATTTGATAATTTTTTTCTTTTCTTATAAATTCATTAATTCATATATTTTTGATTTGAGTCATCATAGCAGTTGCTAATGGACCATAATCTCATGTATTCACAACACCACCATATATTTCTGAATTTTGATAAACAAAACCCATATTTTTTAAATGAGCGATAACATCATGAATATTTTTTTTAGTATTATTTGGCATTGTAACCTCATTACATTTTTTATATATTTATATAAAATTAATATAAAAATTGTATCATAAAACATAATAAATTAAGTTAAGTTGGCATTTAAATTTTGGACACAGCTATTTTTTGGATTTGCTTATTTCTTCTTTTATTCATTCTAATATTTCGCTATTGATATAACTTATATTTTTATAAATGACAATATTATTAACTTTTCTTTTATTGTAGACTGATTTTTTAAAAAAATATTTCCTAAAATGCTTATAAAACTTGTTATACCAAATTTATAAAATGCTTTGATTCCTAAATAAAATTTGTATAAAAGCAAAAGCATATAGACAATGTTCCCTATAAAAAAATATGTAAATATTACAAAATTATTATTAATTTAATTTCCAGCATCGTAACATAATAATCAAAAAATCAAAAAAAGACCCCGCAAGCAATAAAAAGCAATAAAAGATATAAAGGGATTTTTTGCTTAGCCACCGTGTACAAATGGGCATATTTTTTATCCATAAATGTAAAACATTTGACTTTTTATTTTAAGTTTTTTATCAAAAGTAACAATAATAAAATGAGCACAACATAATGGCGCAAGTAAGAACAAAAAATATTCCTATTTTTTAAGTAATCCTAATCCATAATGTTGATTGCTCTATATAATTTTTTTCTTAATTTATTAGTTTGGTAGAAATGATGGAAAAATGTCATTGTTATTATCAATATGTGTTTGATTGAAAACAATTCTTTCAGTTCCATCTTTTTTTCAAAAAACAAATGTGTAATACTTTCCTGTACCTAACTTGTTTTCTGGCTTATCAAATTTAAATATTAAAGGATATTCAACACCAGCTCCTTCATCGGCTTGTGTCGATGCAATTTTTATATTCAAAGGATCTACTAATGTATTATCATTTCTTCCTTTAACTTCTGTGGCAAAGGCTAATCATTCGCCTTTAACCCCTTCCACTGGCCGGTGGTGTAATCTGAATGAAAATACACCATCCTTATCTAGAAAATTTTCACTTGTTGCCGCCGCAAATAATAATGTTCTGGTTTTTACTTGACCATTAAATTTTTTAACACCAAAATTAGTAAAATCTAATGTTTGATTTGTTTTTTTATTTTCATTAATTTTGGGCCCGGCGTCTGGAACTGTATGTTCGCTGTTATTTGTTGGTGCACATGCAACTAATGTTGCAGTGGGTAATATCGGCAACAAAAATAGTGATGCTTTTAGGAATTTATTTTTAATCATATATTCTCCTTTATTGTTTTTTATTTGCTATTAGTTTAATATAAAAAAGTTAGATTTTTTCATTTTTTTTACAAAAATAACAATAAAAATATAAATACAGTTATTTAATTTATGTTAAATATTCCGAATTTCCGTTATATTTTTTTATTTTTAATGTTGCATTTATAATTTGGATCATATAAAAGGCCGCAATTGGATTAATTATTTAATTACATGTTTTTTTAGAAAATAAGTGCTTATATTATTGTTGTTTATTAAGTGTTTATTAAAAAAATAAAACTTATTATCTTTCTATCTCTAAAACTTTTATTTATGATTTAAGGATAAAGAATTAGATATTTATAAAAAATTTTATAATTTAATAATTATGTATAAATTTTTTAGCAGTTCTAAAAGTGAAAATTATTTCTTTTTAGATGAAGATACACAAAAACATTTAAAAGTAATCCGGATTAAAAATCAAGATTTTTTAATAAACTTTAATAATGAGTTTTACTTATGTTATTTTGAGTTTCCTAATAAGGCCATAATTAAGAAAAAGTTAAATATAGATAATGAATTAGAAGATGATCTAATAGTAGCAATCCCACTTATAAAACAAAATAATTTTGAGATTGCTTTACAAAAAAGCGTTGAATTAGGAGTAACAAAAATTATTCCTTTTATTTCAGAATACACAGATAAAACTAATATGCAAATAGAAAGCAAAATAAAGAGATTTAAAAAAATAATCCTTGAAGCATCACAACAATCTTTTCGAAATACAATGCCAATATTCGAAAGAGTTATGACCTATGATGAGATTATTAAACTAGATGTTAAAAACAAAATTTTAGCTTATGAAAATGAAAAAGATAAAAAGATAACCAAACGAAAAGGAGATACTCTTCTAATTGTCGGGCCAGAAGGTGGATTTTCATTAAATGAAATAGAATTGGCAAAAAAAGAAAATGTCGAAATCGTTTCATTAACCAAGACAATTTTACGAGCAGAAACAGCATTAATATATATGATTGCAAAAATGAACTAATGAAATTTTTTTTGCTATAATAGTTTAGTGAAATTTATTTATATTAAGTTATGTATATAAATAATGATCATTAATTTTTAAATATATTTAAAACATGAAAGAGAAAGTATGCGTCAAACAACAATTATTAGAAAAGAAATAGTTGATAAAAAATGATACATCATCGATGCAGCCAACGTACCTTTAGGTAGACTTTCAACTCTTGTTGCTTCAATCCTTCGTGGAAAAAATAAACCAACATTTACTCCAAATGTTGACATGGGCGACAATGTAGTTGTTATTAATGCAAAAGATGTTCTTTTAACAGCTAAAAAAGATGAAAAGAAAATTTACTATCACCACACTGGATATCCTGGTGGTTTAAAACAAATTACTGCTGCAGATTTAAGAGCTAAAAAACCAATTGCTCTAGTTGAAAAAGCAGTTAGAGGTATGTTGCCTCATACAAAATTAGGCCGCAAACAATTTAAAAATCTTTATGTTTATGCAAATGCAGAACATAAGCAAGTATCACAACAACCAACACAAATAGAGGTTAAATAATGGCAGATAAAATTAGATACTATGGCCTAGGACGTCGTAAATCTTCCATTGCTAGAGTTTACTTAATTCCTGGAAAAGGCAATTTTGTAATTAATGGAAAAGAAGCGAAACAATATTTAAATTCAGAAATTTTATTAATGGATGCCTTAAGTCCATTTGGTGTTACCGAAACAACAAATCAATTTGATGTTTTTGCCAATGTAAATGGTGGTGGTTTAACCGGTCAAGCAGGAGCCATTAGATTAGGTATTGCAAGAGCATTATTAGAAGCATCAAATAATGAATATCGTAACAAATTAAAAGATGCTGGATTCTTAACAAGAGACGCTCGTGTTAAGGAACGTAAGAAATTTGGATTGAGAAAAGCAAGAAGAGCAAGACAATTTTCAAAACGTTAATTTTTTTGTGATATACTTATATGGGTTTATCCCATGTTTTTATGCGAGCATAGCTCAGTTGGTTAGAGCACACGACTGATAATCGTGAGGTCGATGGTTCAAGTCCATTTGTTCGCACCATTTCAAGAAATTGACCATAACACGCTAGTCGTGTTTTTATTTTTTTATGATATAATAAAAGCGAATGCCCTATATTGAGGTATTCGTTATTTATTCCTTGGTAGTAATTAAGATTATTGCTAGGTTATGAAAGGAAAAAGATGGTTTCTAAAATTAGAAAAAGCGAATTGGTAAAGCAATTTGGAAGAAATGAAAAAGACACAGGTTACTTGCCTGTACAAATAGCAATATTAACTGAAGATATTGAATCATTAAAAAAACACTTTGCTATTAATAAAAAAGATTTGCACTCAATGCGTGGATTTATGAGAAAAGTTAATCACCGTAAAGCATTGCTAAATCACTTAAAAAACGAAGATTATACATTATACCAATCAACCATTAAATCACTAAATATTAGAAAATAAATTTTTCTATGTTACTTTTTAAGTAAAAAAATAGTGCTAAAACACCACAGATCTATGTATTTGTGGTGTTTTTTTAAAAATATTAATATGAGCATATTTAATATTAGGTTCATCAAACTCTTATTAAGTTAGAAAATTCCTAATTTACAAATTCTAAAATAATTTAAATTATGCATAAAATCATATAAAATCTTTATATACTTACTCAATATAAAATTATAAAATATAAGGAGGGTTTATGAATCCCCAAGAAAAAGAAAAACGTTTAGCACAACTAAGTGAACTTGAGTATAATGTAACGCAAAAAGCATTTACTGAGAGACCTTATATGAATAAATATAATAACCATTATGAAAAAGGCATCTATGTTGATATTGTTGATGGTACAGCATTATTTATATCAGATGATAAATTTAATTCTGGTTGCGGTTGACCAGCATTTTCTAAGCCGATAGATAATAGTCTATTGGTTGAATTGACAGATACTTCGCATGGAATGATTAGAACAGAAGTAAAATCAAAAAACGCCGATTCACATCTAGGTCATGTCTTCAGTGATGGCCCAAGAGATAAAGGCGGATTAAGATACTGCATTAATTCCGCATCTCTTAGTTTTATCCCTTATGAAGAACTTGATGAAAAAGGATATGGTCAATATAAAAAATTATTTAAATAGTTTTTTAATATCGCAGTTTATATTTATAGATTTATAAAAAGTTTGTTTATTTCTAAACCAAACTTTTTTTATTTACCAACATATCATAAAGATTGGATTAAATATTTGTTTAGTAAGTTTTATATTTGCTAATTTTTGCTATATATAGTAAAATTTTTACTATGATTAATATTATTCTATATCAACCTGAAATAAATGCTAATACAGCAAACATAATCCGTACATGTTTCGCTGCTAAAGCCAAGCTTCATATTATAAAACCAATAGCTTTTGACTTACACCCTCATTGATTAAAAAGAAAAGCAGCCGGGCACTTTCTTAGTGAAATTCAACATGAAGTTCATCAATCATATGATGATTTTATTAAAAAATATCCTAGCAAAAATATTTTTTACATAACACGTTATGGTTTAAAAAATTATATCGATATTAAATATGATGAACTGGCACAGAAAGAAGGTGAAATATGAGTTATGTTTGGCACAGAGAGTACAGGGATACCAAAGACAATTATGCAAACTAACATCGATAATTGTTTAAGAATTCCTATGAATTCTAATTGTCGTAGTTTAAATTTAGCTAATTCAGTAGCTATTGTTTTATATGAAATTTTACGACAAACAAACTTTAATGATCTGTCAATTTATGAAGTCCAAAAAGGCAAGGATTTTATATTAAAAAAAGAATAGAAAGGAAATAATATGATCCATTGATTTCCTGGCCATATGGCCAAACAATTTAGACTATTGCAAGAAAAACAAAAATTATTTGATTTATTTATTATTGTAATGGATGCTAGATTACCTCGAAGTTCTTTTAATGATGAAATTTTCAAAATAATTAATAACAAACCAGTTTTATTTGTTTTTAATAAGGCGGATAAAACTAATCTCGAAAAACTCAAACCTTTTCTTGAAGATTATAAAAAACGTGGTCAAGTAGTTGTTACCAACCTAAAAGCACAAAACACATATGCAAAAATTAATATTGCTCTAAATAAAGAGTTCCTAAAATTTAAGGCCAAAAATGATCAAAAGCAAAAACTTACTCCAAGCCTTAAATGTGTTGTTTTAGGTGTGCCAAATGTCGGTAAATCAACATTTATTAATATGATGTCAAAATCGAGAGCAACTAAGGTCGGGTCGATACCTGGTATTACGAGATCGGAACAATGAATTAATTGCAAAAATTATCTTTTGTTAGATACTCCTGGTTTATTGATGCCTAAAATCGAAAATAATGAAATTGGAGCAAAATTAGCCATTGTTGGATCAATTAGACAAGAGGCCATTGATCAAAACGAATTAATTGTTTCTCTTTATCAATTAATGTCTAAATATTATCCTGAGAAACTAAAAGAAATTAATTTAAATCCTACTTTTGATTTAGAGGATATTTTTGCAAATATTTCCAAATATGCAATGCAAAACAATTTATTGCTAAAAAACGGTGTTTATGACATTAAAAAAGGCATCAATATGTTAATTAATCATTTCAAAAATTTAAATAATGTTATTTTTGATGCATATGAAGGCGGAAAATAGAATGGATGAGAATACAAAAAAACCCATTATCATAAAATATGTTGCCCTAGGCGACGCATTTTCAGCAGGTTATAATTCAAAGATTGGTTTTCCGACTAATGGTTATATGGATAAAAATGGTGAAATCAAAGGTTTATGCTTCCCATCGATGTTAGCAAATTTTCTAAATGATACGTCTAGCTTACAAGTTGAAAGTTTTTACAATTTTGCTATATGTAATGCCTCATGTGAATTTTTGGAAGCATTTTATAGCAACAATAAAAAGGTCCTTAAAAAAATGGGGAGCAAATTAGACTTAATCCAGTCAATAGATTGATCCTCAAATAATCCATTTAATAACTTTTTTTCACCATTTTTGAAGGATTGAAATATTAGAAATAATGATTTCCAATATATTAATGAGAAAATTGCGGAAGCCAATTTAATTACTTTAACTATTGGCTTTAATGATTTTTTTTCCAATTTACCATTTCAAAAAATACTTCTTTTGACTAAATTAAATGGTGAAGCTAGAGATAGACAAATTTCCGTAATCAAAAAAGATATTGAAAATTTAAGCATTGTTATCGAAAATAAAATAATAAGTCTAATTTCCACCATCAGAAAAATTAATAACAAAGCAAAAATAATAATTACTAGCTACTCACCATTATTATTGAATTTAAGAAACACTATTTCATCTTTTTTAAACACTCAATTAAGCGACCAATTTGAAATTTTTGATTACCTACAAATTAATCTAAATAAAACAATTGCGGAATCTGCTAAAAAATGCCGAATTGATTTTATTAATATAAACGACACAAAATATTGGGAAGAAAATAAAAAATATTTATTTGAAAATATTTTTTCAATTTATCCAACTGAACGCGGCTATAAAAAAATAGCAATGGATATTTATGTTAAGCTTTTTCTAAATTTCAAAATGCTTAAAAATGATCTTAATAATCATAGTTTTACTAATGAATATATTTCCGACACCAAATATTGAGAAGACAACATCTATTCATATAATCCAATATCACAATGTAGTGAAAATTTAAGTTTATTTAAAATGATTTATGGAAAAAATAAAAATGAAATTCTCTTCAGACAAAATAAATCACAAAGATATTTTAACAATCTTTTACATAATAGAAATCGTATAACTGATTTTTGTTCAATATTCATAAGATATAGCAAGTTGCCAATAAGCGAAATGATCAAAAAAATTATTAGTCAGAAATTTATTTATGCTCCAGAACAATATGAGAGCATTGCTAAAATTCTTAATTTTTTAACAAATGAACGAAGATCAAAAGAAGCTATTCTAATACTCTTAAAGGATCATAAGGTTGATGACATAGTTTACATTATTGAATGTATTTTGCAAAAAAAGGCATTATCAAAAAAAATTATTAACTACAAACTAATAAAACAAGAATTAAACAACTTTTTCAAAAATGAACAAAATATGGTTTATGATGTTTTAAAATATCTTTTTAATTCCGGTTTAATAAATGATTCAAAAAAGGAATTCAAAGACATAATCCATTCCTTAATAAAAGATTCCTTAAATACTAGTTTTTTAACATATTTATTTAACATCAAAAATAATCAAAAATTTAATAAGGTAAAAGAATATTTATCTAGCCTAAATTCGTTTTCAGAATTTACTGATTTTTTCGTTGAATCTCTTATTAATTATTCTGATGTTTATGTTAAATTAAGAAATTTTGATGAATTATGAAAACATTTTATTATAAAAAATAAATATAATTTATTGTTTATATTCGACAAAATGTTAGTAGAAATTACAAATGAAGAGAATATAGACCATACTGCTAACTTTTTTATTGATGCAATTAAAAGCTCACTTCGCGTAGAGCTTGATGCAAAAGATTATAAAGTGTTAAAAAATGCAATTAACAATATTTTAAATATATGTAAAAATAGTCCTAAATATTTAAACAATGTGTTCTTAAAATTTCTTGATAATATTAGAAATCTTTCCTTATATAAACTTATTCTACACTCAAAAACTAATAGCAAAAAAACTTTTAAACTGTCTAATTTATTTTCTTTAAACATCTTCTTAGTAAGCTCAATTAAACTATTAAGAAATCTATTTATAATAAAGAAAATTGTTAATAAAAATAAAATATAAGATAAGGGGTATGAGAAAACATAGATAATTTTAAGTAAATCTTTAAAGTCTTTCTCAGGGTCATGGCCAATTGTCGAAGCTTTTATTTCATCAAAAACTGTAGTTAATATTTCATTAAGATTTTCATTATCTTTGCTGCTTCTTAAGATATTTATAAAAAGATGAAAAAGGTTTGATAAAGAAACCTTTTTCATCAATTAATTGTTCTTTAATTTCATCATCAATTTGATCATCAAAAATATCAGCATAATTAAATAAAGAGTCTGGATTAGCAGCATTTTCTGCATCATTAAAATATTTGATAATGTTCTCAGGCGTGTATCTATAAAACAATGTAACTAAAATGTATTGCTTGAAGTCTTAAGCATCAACGCTTCCTCTTAAATCTTCAGCAACTCTTCAAATTGCACTATAAAGTTTTTTTCTTTCTTCTTCTCTTTTGTTATTTTTTTATTTAATTGCTCCATTCATCAATTAATTTAGTAACATATCAACTGTTTCTTTTAAAAAAATCTTAACTAAATAAGAACTAACAGTAGCCAAATTAACATCTGTTGTAAAGCACTTCTTAATATTAAAATCTTTTAAACAAGATAATATTTTGCCATCGTTTTTGGCAGGATTAAAAGCCTAACCGGCTTTTACATTTTATTTTTAGTTTTTTAAATTTTGCCAATGCAGTAGGTTAAGCATTCGCAACTAAATTGTTTACTAATAATTTATGCATTTATAAACATATACAAAAAAATCTGAGCACATTTTATCTGGATTTTTTGTCCATGTTTTAATATTCCCATCTTTTTTTATCCTAAAATACCATTTTTGATCTGTGGATTATTACCCAATTCCTTCATTTGTTTAGACATTCTCTCAAAATCATTTAATAACATGTTATACTCACGAGCACTTCTACCCGAGCCTTTAAGAATCCTTTCTTTTCGAGATGAATTCTTTAATAATTTAGGCATCTTTTTTTCTTGTTCAGTCATTGAATTAATTAGATATGTATAAATTTTAAACTTGTTTTCAGCTTCCTCTATTTTTTCATCACTTACTCTGTCAGCCATTCCGGGAATTAATTTAAGAATTGCCTTCATCTTACCGAGTTTTTTAATTTGCGCAAGAGAATTCATTAGATCATTAAGATCAAACTTTCCGCTGATCATTTTATAACCTATTTTTTTCATCATTTTTTCATCAACTTCTTCTGATGCTTTCTCAATAAGCGAAAGAACATCACCCATTCCCAAAATTCTATCTGCCATTCTATCTGGATAAAATAATTCTAGGCCAGCTATCTTTTCGCTAATCCCAATAAAGGCAATAGGAATTTGAAGAAGATGCGTTATTGATAGTGCTGCACCACCTCTTGCATCTGAATCTAATTTAGTTATGATGGTTCCATTTAAATTTAATTTTTCATGAAAAGCCTTCGCTGTATTAATAACATCTTGACCGCTCATTGAATCAATAACTAAAAATATGTAATCTGGTTTAATATTTTTTTTAATTTGTTCTAATTCATTCATTAACTCTTCATCAATTGCCAAACGCCCTGCAGTATCAACAATAACTAGGTCATTTTTATATTGTTCAGCTACTTCAATCGCTTGCTTTGCAATTAATAAGGCATCATTTTCCTTCTTTGTGAAAAAGTCGGTTTGAGTTTGCTTTGCAAGCTGTTCTAGTTGGTCTCTAGCAGCGGGGCGATATATATCATCACCAACTAATAGTGGTTTTTTGAATATCCCTTTTTTTCGAAGATAAAATGATAATTTAGCGGATGTTGTAGTTTTACCCGAACCTTGTAGTCCTACCATCATAATTTTTGTTGGTATTGCCTTTGGTTTAATTTCAATAGAATTACTACCTAGTATTTTGGTTAATTCATCCTTAAAAATCTTTAAGACAGTTTGCTGCTGATTTAATTTACCTATAATTTGGCTATTTAATGCTTTCTCTTTTACTTGTTTTATAAATGATTTAACAACTTCTAAATTAACATCAGCTTCTAATAAAGCTAACTTAACTTCTCTTAAAATTTCTAAAATATCTTCTTCATTAATTGACAATTTTTTATTAATTTTATCAATTGATTTTTGTATTCTTTTTTGTATAAAATCTAGCATGTATTTATTATATTATAATAAGTTGATATAGACAAAATAAAAATACTAATACGAGATTTTTACTTATACTATCGAGTTAAATTACAATAATATTTTATTTTTTACTATTTATTACATCTAAATTTAATTTTGAAAATAACAAAAACATTTCAGCTGTTATATATCCTTATAAAAGCAAATGTTTTAAAAATTTAAACTGTGCCACAAAAAACTGAATGGGCAATTGAATGTAACTATTCAAATTTGTATTTTGCCACAATCTATCATTGCCCAATAACTTCATTGGAATTCACCTAATTTATGTCAAATAATAATTAATCACACATTGCTCTCATACAAGCAAAGAAGCACACCAATTAATTATTTCGTATTTCTTAAGTATAGTAAATTCATAATAAGCGATTTTATTAAAATAATGCTTAGTAAAAATTAAGATATTCAAATTTTAAATTTTTATTAAATAACCATTTTATGGTTTTGTTTTTTGCTTTTATTAAACCATTTTCTCATTATATCAAATGAAGTTATTGAAGTATCTATCTTTCATTTTCATAATAGCATCTTAAAGATGCTTTTCTTTAGTAGCACGCTTTTTATTACTACTGAATTATGCTTTGCTAAAATGTCTTCTATGATTTGTCAATAATTAGACCACTTGTTATTTTCTTTGCAATTTAAAAAGAAATTCCTAATGGGTTTTATCTATTTTGCACATTTTTTATGGTCTGAAACGTAAATATTTAACTATTTCTCTCTTCTTAATTTCTTTATTTTATCTCATTAAGAGCAAAAAAATCTAGACACAAATGCATCTAGATTTTTATATATTTTTTAACAAACACAAACTCGTTATTATAAAAATTTAAGAACCGCCGGCAAATTTAAATAAAACCGATATAAATTTGATTGTTTTAAAATACTCCTTGCAAAGTTAAATGAATTAAATATTTCTAATTTCTCTTTAGAAGTTTCTTTAAAACAAGCCATATCCTTATTTTTTAAAAACCGATAGTTACCATCGTGATATGGGTAGCTTAAATAGAATGCAAACTTAAAGTTTTTGGTACTTTTAAGTCATCTAGTTTTTGGTAAAAATAGTTATTATTTCTTCTTAACTATTTTTTTCCTTAGATTCTTTACTTTCAGGAGTTAATTTTAATTCGCCTAATTTAATTTTGTCATCGAATTTAGGGATGTTTTGTTTAATTTGTTCTGGAAGATTAGTAATTAATTTTTTTAAATCTTCTTCTAAAACTTGCTTTTGAAGGTCTTCAAAACTCTTTTTAAATAGACCTTGAAATACAAGGACTTCATTTTTTTCAATTTCTTTAACCTCTTCTTCATCAAGATTATTTATCAAATCATCTTCTTCTGGTGTTGGCTCTGGTTTAGGTAGGGCTGGAGATGTAAGGGTATCCTCGCCATCCTCATTTTCTGTTTTGCCGTCAGGAAGGGTTTTTCCTAAATGTTCATTATTTTTATTATTTTCTTTTTTTGAATCATTATTCTTGCCATCATCTTTTGGATCCTTATTTTCAGGTTCAGTTTTGCCATTAATTTCTGGTTTCTTTTCTTGTTCTTTGCCTTCTTCATTCTTTTTAGGATCTTCTGGTTTCTTTTCTTGTTCTTTGCCTTCTTCATTCTTTTTAGGATCTTCTGGT
>NZ_JBSQAW010000003.1:0-70554 GCF_053851555.1 Mycoplasma sp. 3398
CAGTTGATTCAATCAATACTAACAATAATCTTATAAATAATATAAAAAATGAAGCTCCAAAAATTGAAATTGATTACAACGATCCTTCTGATGATGAAATTAAAAGAATTATTGACACGTTTTTTAATAAATACTTGTATAACAAATACGATAAGGCGAAAGAAGGAAAAGGACAAAGATTTGGATTTTCAATAGATAATTCACACAATAATAAGGATATAACTATCCATAATGATAATTTATACGATACTGAAGTGCCGAAAGATGAGCCTGAGTTAAATGTTCCGTGAGATGAGGATGATGAACCTAGTCAAATGCATACTCAACCAAAAACGCAATCTAAAAAAGAACAAAAAAGTGATTCTAAACCGAAAGTTCAAGATTTAAGCGGGCAATCAAAATGAGATAATTTTTATGATCTTTTCTTAGGCGGAATTAAGGGTAAAGGTCCAAACATTGAAATATATGGCATCCCCGGCGGAAAGAAATAATAAAAAATCTGGATTAAATCCAGATTTTATTTATTATATTTTCAACAATTGGTGATGTAGTAATTTACAGCTTTTTGGAGCACTTCCCGGTTTGAGTCATGAGTAATGCGATTCACCATAGCTTCTTCAATTCCAACTCACTCAACTATTTCTATTTCTCCCGGCTTATTTTTTATATCAAAATTTTTTGGTTTTGCCAAAAAAAATATAACATCTTTAGTTGTGTTTTTGAATGGAGAATATGTTGTTTTTTCTTTAAAGCCATCAATGATTTCAATATCAACATTTGTTTCTTCTTTAACTTCTCTTAGTGTTGTTTCGATCTCTGTCTCATTTTTTTCCATATGTCCCTTAGGAAATGTCCAATGGCCGGCTGTTTGTTGAACAAGCAAAACATATAATTTAGATTCAATATTATTTAACACTACTGCGCCGCATGATTTAACGTATTTCATTTAAGATGCCACCTCTTTTTTTAATTGTAATATTTATTCCCAATATTGTAATTATATTTAAAATTAGAAGAGAATCAAAAATTAACTTGATTATTTTTAAATTCATGAATAAATTAATATTCTTTTCTCTACTATGTAGATTTTTTTGTAAGTAAGCATTTATTATAGCCTGGTGAGTCCCATTGATTAGAAATATTAGCAGAAAAAAAATTAAAATAAAAGCAATTAAAGCAATAACTAGACCGAAAACGGTTTTTAATAATTTATTATGATTAAGATTTTTTCTTTCCTTAAATATTGGCATATAGCTAAGGCTAGTTAACAACATAATAATATTTGTTAGTGTAATTATAGCTAATATTCCAATTAATAAATTTTTATTGATGTCTTTTTTTAATAATGCTGAAGCAATTATTTGTATAACGGATGCCAATAGAGCTACTATTACTAATACAAAGAATGTGTAGAAATTGCGCTTGATTTGTGACTTGATTAGGTTATCAATTTTATTCATATTTATTATTATATATATTAAAATAAATACTTTTTACTATTAGTTAGAACTTAGTAAATGTTTTTTAATTTCAATAATAATAGTTTGTTTTATGTTAACATGATTTTTTTAAAAAAAGAAGTTTTGATAATTTTTGCTTATATAATTTAATACAATAATAGCATAGAATACCTTTGCTTTTTTGATAGACCTTTAACTAAAGGTTATTGAGTTTTTTAAATTTAAAACATTGGTATAAAATATATTATTTATGTTTAGGGAGAGTTCTGTGATCACAAAAAAATATTTAGCTCTATATCGTCAATATCGTCCAAAGACATTTGAGGAAATTTGTGGACAACAACACATAGTAGAGACACTAAAAAATATTATTCATGAAAACAAAATTGGCCATGCCTATCTATTTTGTGGTCCGCATGGTAATGGTAAAACTTCGACAGCAAAGATTTTTGCAAATGCTATTAATTGTATCCACCGTAGCTCAGAAAGTCCATGTTTAGAATGTATTAAATCGATTGATAATAATATTGATATTATTGAAATCGATGCTGCTTCAAATACCGGAATTGAAGATATTCGAGAACTTAAAGAGAAAATCAAACATTTGCCTACGAATGGTAAATATAAAATTTATATTATTGATGAAGTCCATATGTTATCAAAAGCAGCTTTTAATGCTCTTCTAAAAACTCTCGAGGAACCGCCAAAACACGCTATATTTATTTTAGCAACTACTGATCCTCAGAAGATCCCGCTAACAATATTAAGTCGTGTTCAAAGGTTTAACTTTAAAAAGATTGATAAAAAAGTATTATTTAATCAGCTTGTTAATATCTTTAAGAGAGAAAATATAGTAGCAAAGGATGATGCCATTAAGTTAATTGTTGATTTGGGTAATGGCAGTTTTAGAGACACGTTAAGTATTGCTGATCAAGTCGCTATTTATTGTGCAAATGAAGAAATAACTAAAGAAGCAATAGAAAGGCTCTTCGGAATAGTAGATTTTCAAAATATCTGATACTTAATAAAATGTATATGTGCCAACGAGCATAAGCCCTTAATTGACAAGTTTAATTATTTGGTTGAAAATGGCGCTAGCATTGAAAAAATTGTTCTGCAAATATTTAAGGCATTTAAAGACTATATAATTATGAAAAAAACTCATGACGAATCATTATTAGAGTTTGCTAACATACAGCAACTGAGTGAACTTGATATTGATGATGAAGCTTTATTTAAATATATAGAATTAATTCAAAGCGCAATAAGAGATTCAAAAAATTCTGATATTCCCAAAGAACTTATTGATATTTATTTATTAAAGATGTCTTCTTATAAGAAGAATAATTTAAATGATGGGATTATTAAAAAAAATATTGAAGATAATAATTTTTCATTTAATAATAAAGAAAAAGTTCATCAAGATAATTTGAATAATGATTTCCAACTGGTTGATCACGAAATTGCTAATAATGATAATCATAAACAATTTAATTCAATTTTTGATCTTAAAAGCATTTCTAATCAATTTGAAGCTCCTAATGAAATTAGCACACAATCAATCAAAAAAGAGCTCAAAGATGTTGGAATTGAAGAAATAAATGTTGATCAATTGCTTGAAAAAACATCAGAAATTCTTATTGTAGAAACGGCCAAGGAATATGAGAATTCAGATTTATTAAATGATATTATTAGTGCTGAGTATAATGATCTTGCCCCTTCTAAGACTGTCGAAATCCTTAAGGCAGAGTTAGACCAAGATGAGGTTAATTCGCTTGTTTTTATTTACCAATACGTGCGAATGAAGATTTATAATTACGATTCCAAGGCTAAGACAGATATTGATACTATGTATTACAATATGATTGAAAGAAGAATTAAGAAGGAACTTGGATATTTGATTCCTTTGTTGACAGATTTTAAAATATTTTATAGTATTGATGACCTTATTGTTTTAAAAAGTGAAGATATTGCAAGGGTTCATCAACTAAATTTAAAAAGAACTAGTCCTGATTTTATTGAGGCTGTTAATAGCGTTTTTGGCAGATACACAAATGTTGTTGCAATAACGCGTAACCAGCTTGATAATGCTATAAAATATTGTAAAGAAAATTGAGCAAGCAAAAAAGGCGAAGAAATTAAAATTATTAATTTGCCAAATTTAGATAAGTATAAAAATAAACAAAATCCCAATGTAGAATTTGCTAAGAAATTATTTGGCGATATTGTGAAGACATAAGGAAATTAAAAAAAGTAAGGAGAATTATTATGAACATTAATGAAATGTTAAAGAATGCAAAGAGAATTCAAGGAGAAATGGAAAAGGATGAGCAAGCTGTTGCTCAACAAAAGTTTGTTGTTGAAAAGCAAGGAATCAAGGTTACAATGAGTGGCCAAAGAAAAATTACAGAGATTATTATAAATGAAGCATTAATAGATCCTGAGGATCCTGAATTAATACAGGATTTAGTTATGCTTGCAGTTAATGAGGCTCTTGAAAAAATTGAAGCTGCATATGATGAAATTGGGACAAAGTATTCAAATAGCGGGTTGCCATTTTAATGAATTTACAACTTAGAGATAAAATCGTTGAAGCTCTAAAGATGATACCTGGTATTTCAAAAAAGCAGGCAGGCAAAATTGTGACTTATTTTCTTGAGGTTAATCCAGAATACACAAGTACATTGTTTTTGGATATTATAGACCTACAAAAGCAAACCAAGAAGTGTACACAATGCTTAGCATATACTACTAAGGATATTTGTGATATTTGCTTAGATAAAAAAAGAGGTAAAAAACTTTTTGTAGTCCAAGATAACAATGATATTGAAAAAATTGAGCAGTTGGACATTGAAAAAGGCAAATATTTTGTTTTTAATGAGTATATCAATACTAAACAAATTAGTAATGAAATAACTAAAAAAATCAACCATTTATTAAGTGTAGCATCAAAAAATGATGAAATTATTTTAGCTTTAAATACTGATATAAATGGCCAAATAACAATGAAATTTCTTGAGAAAAAGATACGAGATGAATTAAAAAATAAGGATCTGTATCAGCTATCTGTTGGTATTCCTTTCGGAATGTCAATCGATGCCGCCGATCCGATTTCGTTAAAACAGGCAATATTAAACAAGAAAAAAGTGTAGGAGTATTTATGGGTCGAACAGGTAAATTTATTGCTTTTGAAGGAATGGACGGATCTGGAAAAACAACTATTATTCAAATGCTAAAGAATGATCTTATTAAGGATGGATTAATTGATAATTTTGTATTTACTAGAGAACCAGGATCTGCTTTTTCAAAAGAGGCTGAACACATTCGACAATTAATTCTTGATAATGAAAATTCATTTAGCTCGATGGTTGACGCTTTGCTTTTTGCAACAAGTAGACGCTTAAATCTTGAAAAAGGTATATGGCCTGCCTTGCAGGAAGAAAAACATGTAATTACAGATCGTTATACAACATCATCATATGTTTATCAAGGAGTTTTAGGTGATGCCGGCTTGGAAAAAGTAGAAATAATTAACCAAATAGCAACAAATAAAACTGAACCTGATTTAATAATATTTTTTGATCTTGAACCTTCTGTATCGGTTGAAAGAATTACTAAGATGCGTGAAGGAATGGATAGATTCGAGACTTCCGATGTATCATATTATTTTTCTTTGCGAGAGGCTTATAATAAGGTTATTGCAAAAAACCGCTCTAGATACCGCGTTATTGATGCAAATTGTTCTATTATTGATTTATATGAGAAAGTTTTAGAAATTCTTAAAAAAGAAAATATTTTATAATGATTGATTTTGTTTTTAAAAAAATAATTGATAACTCTCTCTTAGAGCAAAAATTAGGGCAGGTTTATTTATTTTCATCAAAAAATATTAAAAGTTTTGATGAATATTTTTTATATTTTATTAATAATGTTAATGGTGAATGTTTTGAAAAAATTAGCGACATTAAACTAGGCGATATTTACTTTTATGTGGATGGAAGAAAAAATACAATTGGCAAAGAAAATATTCTTGATGTTATGAATGAAACAACTGAAACATCGTTGCTATCTAAAAATAAGAAAAAAATACTAATAATTGACACTGTTGAAAATGGTACACAGCAATCACTTAATAGTCTCTTAAAGTTTTTGGAAAATCCACCCCAAAACACCATTGTTTTAATGTCTTGTAATTATATTTCTCAGGTTATAAGTACAATTAAATCACGTGCATTCATTATTGAATTAAATAATACCTTAAATACAAGAGATATTAATGAATTTAAGCCATTTAAGAATTTTTTTGTTCATACAAATAGTGAATATAATGAAGACATTATTCCTATTTTTACAGAATTAAGCAAGTCAATAGTTAATTCCAATAAAGAGCCACAAAAATTATTAGTTAAAATTATTAGTCATTTTAATTATGATAATAAGGAAGCAATCATAAATTTTATGATCATGGCATTTATGGATATATATAAAGTAAAAAAAGGATTTAATGATTTACTAATCTTGAATGATTATAAAATACAACCAACATCATTTGATTATGTTCCTATTTATAAAATATTATGTGTTCTTCAAGAAACTAAAGTAAATCTAAAAAATGCAGCAAACTTTAATCTACAAAAGGCTATTTTATTGTTGAAATTAGAGGAGTTCTATGGAGTTTAAAATTTATATCGTTGGAACCCCCATTGGAAACTTAGAAGATATAACCTTACGCGCTATTAGAATTCTAAATGAAGTCGAAATTATCTTGTGCGAAGATATAAGAGTAAGTAAGAAGTTATTAAATAATTTTAAAATAACAGGCAAAAAATTGATTTCTTATCATAAGTTTAATGAGAAAGAATTGGCTCCCCGTGTTATTTCCTATATATTATCGGGAAAAAAAGTTGCTTTAATTTCTGATGCTGGTATGCCTTGCATTTCTGATCCTGGTTTTAATTTAATTAGTGAAGCGAATAAAAATGGAATTTTTGTTGATGTTATAGGTGGAGTTACTGCCTTTACTCATGCATTCATAAAATCTAACTTTGGATCTACATTTAACTTTATTGGTTTTTTGAAAGATAAAAGTGGCGAGAGAATTAATCAGTTAAAAAAAATTAATGAGGGTGTTTATGTGGCGTATATATCGCCATATAAGCTAATAAGTACATTAAAAGATTTTGATGAAGTTTTTTCTAAGAAAGTTGATATTTACTTATGCAAAGAGTTAACTAAACTTTTTGAAAAAGATTATCGCGGGACTCCAAATGAAATTATTAAATTATTAGAAAATGAGCCAATTAAGGGCGAATATGTAATTGTCTTTAATATCAAAAAAGAAAAGCATATTAAGATTAATAAATATGCAAAAAAATAAAAACCGGAATTTTCCGGTTTTTAAAAAATTATTTATTAAGAATTAATTCTTTGATTTAGCAATAAATGCATCTAAACGGCTAGCTTTTCTTGCACCATTATTTTGGTGTAAAACACCCTTTGAAACAGCTTTATCAATTTCATGGTGTGCTTTAGCAACTAATTCAGCTGCTTTTTCATCTTGTGATGTTGCTGCTAATTTAGCTTTTTTGATAGCAGTTTTTACAGTTGATTTAATAGCTGAGTTACGTGCGTTAGCTTTTTCGTTAGATAATATTGCTTTTTGTTTTGATTTAATGTTTGCCATTTTTTTGCCTTTCTTGCTAAAAAAAATAATTAGCATACTAATTTTACATAAAAACACAATATTTTTTTGTATTTAGTTACTATTTTTGTTTTTTGTTACTTTTTTTAATAATTACACATTATTTATTTTAATTTATTAAAATATTTTTATATGAAAAGCCCTAATATGACTGTTTATAGAATAATAAATAAAGAAAAATATTTAATAAAACTTTATTATACTTACGATAATTCCTTTTTGCTATTGCAAGAAAATAATTATTATGTTTTGCAAGGTTCAATTATAAAATTATGTTCTAAGGAATGTTGAAGATTTGTGGATGAAACAATATTAAAAATAACTCAAAAAATTAATATTGATAATCAATATTTTCTTGGTGTTGATTATAATAAGAAAACATTTTATTACTTAGGCAAAAAAGTTAATTTTAAAATAAGAGAAAATCTTATCATTTTTGGTGATGAAAAATTTGAGTCAATAAAAATCTCTAAAAAAATAACTCCTTTATTAGCTGAAACTTATGTAAATGATCAATTGAATAAAAAACTAATTGTTGTATTTAAATTTTATGCTGATGAAGCATATAAAAAAAATGTTGGTGAAGAATACAATCTAAAATTTATTGTTATGAAAAAAAATACTTCATGAGCTTCAATAAATATAAGGACGCATAGGATAAGCATATGCAATAAATTAATTCATTTTAGTGAAGAAATAATAAGATATGTTGCCTATCATGAGGTCTGCCATATAATTCATCCAAATCACTCAAAAGCATTTCGGGATTTGTTAGAATCATTTATCCCCAATTTTCGTGAACTTGATAAAAAACAAAAAAGACACATTTTAGTCTAAGGAGAAATTTATAAATGGAAAAACAAGCTGTGGTGTTGTTGATTGTTATTTACACAATGTTAGCAATAATATTAATCATTGACTTAATTTTTATTATAAGACATTTTAAAAATAAAAAAAGAAGTGAAATGCAAAATGAAGAAAGTGAAATTAATAAAGTTGATCTAAACACCGAAATTAAGAAAATAAGTAGGTTTATACCTAACACGAAATATATAAAGGAAGGTAAATATAGACCTGAAAAATTTGACTCCTTTATTAGTGGTGCCCTAATCATAAATAGCTATGGTCTTTTTGTTATTAAAAATATAAAAGATAATGCTATGCTAGTTGAAGGTGATTATAATAATCGTGAATGGTTTTTGACTACGCCCAAAGCCAAATATTGTATTAATAACTTATTTTGGGATTTGAATAAAAATATTGATAATTTACTTCCTTTACTTCCTAATAATCTTCCAGTGATTGGCATTTTAATATTTGAAGATATCGATAAAATTGATATTAATAATTATCCAGGATATTTAGGCTTCTCTAAACTCAAAGATTTATCAAGTTTTATGAATGATGCAAAGCGCCAATTAAAGCCTATAATAACTCCTGAAAATGTTGAAAAAATTGTTGAATTATTAAATAATAAACGGTTTGAATTTTAGTTTGATGTTCTTATAAGAAGTATTGCTAAAACATTGCTTGTTTATTGAAAATGATTGCTTTTTTAGTATTTAGTATCTTAAAAAAATAAAAATTGTTTATATAAATGAATTAAATTATTTTTTTTGTCTATAATTAAAGCATAATATTATATAAAATATAAAACAATAGAAAGGAAATAATGACCAAAAGTAAACTAGAAAGATATTACATTTCTGAAAAGATTGGTGATGATAAAAAAGTGTCATTTAATTTCAAAAAAGCAAATCAAAAAATTTCAGGTAATTTTACTGAATTTGTTGATGCTGTTTCAGAATTTATTAGAGTTAGTGAAAAATCAAAAAATGATACTCGTGTGTGATTTCATCAAGACGGGGCCTACCGTGGAAGTGTTGATATAAAGAAAGCTCGTAACATAATTGAAAAAATATTAGAAGTTAAAGTTGAAAATGAAAAGGCTATTGAATATATTGAAAAGGAGGATTTGGTGGATAAACCAATGCCAGTTAAAAAGATGAAAACTACCCCTATGATCGATTTAGAAGCAGAAGCATCACAAACAACTTTTTATGTTGAAAATATTGAAACAAGAAAGGCTTCACAAGTTTCGGCTCTTGATGTTAAATCATTTTCAAAATACATAACAATTATTGAAAAGGTTAAACAGTTAGGCAATACATTAGTTGTTTCATTTCATTTAGAAAACGAAGGCAATTCATCAATGACTCATGAATACATTATTACAGGTTTTGCTGAAGAAGCAATGAGCTCATGTTCATCATGCAAAGCAATGCCTCACAATAAAAAACTTGGTTTATGACGTGAAAAAAGAGCTTTCCTTGCTTTATTCACAATATTAACATTATTAATTATTGTTAACATTATTTTAATTGTATTACGTGTAAAGGCTATAATCTAAATTAGATATATAAAAAGTAAAAATTTTAAAAAAGTTAGGATTACCTAACTTTTTTAAATTATTTTAATTCGCGTTTTAACATTGATAATTTAGTTATAAATTCTTCTTTTGAATATATTTCGGTTTTTTCGCTGCCATATTCTCTTACAGCTAATTTGTTATTTTCAACCTCTTGGCGTCCGATAATAACTATAAATTTAGATTTTTGAATTTGTGCATCGCGAATTTTTTTATTTATTCTTTCGTTTCTTAAGTCAACATTAACATTAAAATCTAAATCCAAAAATTCCTCAAATAGAGATTGACAATAATCATTTAAATCACTTACAATTGGCATTATTGTAACTTGTCTTGGACTTAATCAAAATGGCAGAATACCTTTGGTTTGTTCCAATAATGTAGCGATAAATCTTTCATAAGTTCCAATTAAGCCACGATGAATTAAAACAGGTGTTTCAAATTCTTCATTATCATTAACAAACTTCATGTTAAATCTATGAGGGAGCAAGAAATCAAGTTGAAGTGTTGACATTGTTATTATTCTATTTAACGCAGTTCTAACTTGAAAATCGACTTTTGGACCATAAAAAGCTGCTTCACCTATAAATTCCTTGTATTCAATGTTTAATTCCCTTAATACTTCACGAAGGTCATTTTCGGCTTTGTTTCACATTTGATCATCCTTAAAGAATTTTTCTTCATCATTTGGGTCCCTTAAGGAAAGCGAAACATGGTCTATTTCAATTTTAAAATCTTTGAGTGCCTGTAGAATCATTTTATAAAGGTGTTTAAATTCAGATTTAATTTGGTCTGGTCTAACAAAAATATGTCCTTCGGTTAAATCCATAGATCTAACTCTTTCTAATCCAGAAAGGGCACCTGATTTTTCATAGCGGTACAACCTAGATTGTTCAGAATATCGTATAGGTAAATCACGATATGAACGTCTTGTTGAATTAAATAAGATTATATGATGCGGACAAGTCATAGGGCGTGCCACAAGAGTTTCATTATCCATCAATATAGGGCTAAACATAACGTCTTGATAATGTGACCAGTGGCCACTTATTTCATATAATTTTTTTTCTCCAAAGTGAGGAGTTAAAACCTCGGTGAAACCAAATTTTTTATCTAACTTTAAAACATATCTTTGGATTGAATTGTGAATTTTCATTCCATCTTCAAGTCAAATTGGGAAACCTTGGCCTGACAGTTGGCTAAACATAAAAAGGTTTAGATCCTTGCCTATTTTGCGGTGGTCTCTTTCCCTTCTTTCTTTTAGAATTTCTATGTAATCATCAAGTTCTTGTTTAGTTTCTCACGAAGTACCATAGATTCTTGTTAGCATTTTGTTATTAGAATCACCCTTTCAATAGGCCCCTGCAATTGATAACAATTTAAAATGTTTAATTTCTTTAGTATTTTCGATATGCCCACCAGCACAAAGATCTGTGAATAAAATTTCATTAGTTTTTGGGTGTTTGAATTGAAAGAAGGTTATTTCTTTTTTTTGATTTACGAATTTATCATATAATTCTTGCTTGTAGGGTTGATTCTCAAAAGAGAAAAAGTCTTTTTCGACTTTTTTCATTTCATAGCCTTGTTCAGCTAGTTTTTTCATTGTTTTTTCAATTCGAGGTAAGTCTGATTCAAAAATTGGATTTTCAAATTCAAAGTCATAGTAAAAACCCTCTTCGATAGCAGGACCAATTGCCAGTTTTGTATTTGGATACATTTTTAAAATTGCTGCAGCTAATAGATGACTAGTTGAGTGATTTAATTTATTATTTGATTTCATTATTTAAACCTAGGCCTTTCATAAATTTTTTAAGAGTAATTGAAGCAGTTTTTGAAGCCTTTTGTGCTCCCTTTTTTGCTTTTTTTTCGATATCTTTTATTACTTCATTGTATTTTGATTGAATTTTAGTTAAAAAATCTTTAACTAAGGTGCCCACTTCTTGCTTTAATTCACCATAATTTTTTTCTTTGAAATGTTGTTCAGCTTCCCTTAAGTCTATATCTTTAAGTGAAGAATAAATTGATAATAAATTTTTAATGCCCGGCTTATCGTCTGAGATGTAAATTTTTCCTTCAGAATCAGTAACTGCTTTCATTATTTTTTTATATCCTAATTCAGGATCGTCCAATAAATAAATTGCTGATTTTTCATTTGCATCTGATTTTGACATTTTTTTAGTTGGGTCAACTAGTGACATAATTTTTGCCCCAACTTCCGGTATATATGGCTCAGGAACCTTGAATTTAATATTGAATTTATTATTTAGTCTTTGAGCTATATTTCTTGTTAATTCAACATGCTGCTTCTGATCAATTCCGACAGGCACTAAATCAGCATCATATAAGAGAATATCAGCAACCATCAATGTTGGATACATTAAAAGTCCTGTCGGAATTGTTTCCATACCATTTGAACTTTTTACTTTTTGAGATTTATCTTTAAATTGAGTCATTCTGGATAATTCACCAATAGTTGTATTTGTTAAAATTAACCAGTTCATTAAACCATGTTCCATAACATCTGATTGGAAAAAAAGAGTCGATTTTTCAGGATCAATTCCACAGGCAATAAATAAAGCGTATATATTTTTACGATTTTCTTCAAGGATATGTGGTTCAATAGGGAGGGTTAGAGCATGGAGATCAGCGATAAATATATAGCTATCATAATTTTCTTGCAATTTAACCATATTTTTTATTGCTCCAATATAGTTTGCTATGGTTAATTTTCCTGTAGCCGTAATTCCACTTAAAACTCTTTTTTTGTCCATTTTGTGCCTTCTTTTTTTAATAAATTCTTGTATAAATTTTATAACTTTTTTAAAAATATCATATTAAATAATTTATTATTTAATAATCCAACATTATAACTTTTTTATGCTTAAATTAAGTTGAAAAAATAATTAATAAATTTTATTTGATATCTTTGTTGAAAATTACTATTAATTAAATGTTTTTTTGATATTAATTTTAAATTAAAATATAATTTAAAAGTAGAAATTTTTAAGTGAAAAAGGTGTTAATATGAACCCAAAAAACAAATTTTTATATATCTTTTTAATCATAGTTACTTTTGGATTTATTTTAATTTATTGAAAGAAAAGATTTAGACAAACCAAACCCAAGAATTATCTCTCAAAGGAAACTAAATTAAGTTTTAATTTTGATGTATTTGTTTCGCTATTAGGTGGAAAAGAAAATATTAAATCGGTATCAGCTACACAAAAAATTTTAAAAATTAATTTTCTTGATAAGACCAAGATTGCTATACCGCAATTAAAAAATCTTGATGGTATAACCGGAGTTGCAATTCAAAGTAAAACTATTTCTTTTGTAGTTGGTAATGTAGCCAAACACATAGAGCACTTAATTAATGAGGTAAATTAAAATGAATAACAATACCAAATATCAAATGTTAATGGCTAATCTGCTAAATATTGATACCTTTGATTCTTCATTGTACAGTTCAATTGATAACGAAAAATATTTTGATGTGTTAAAAAATTTCGGTGAAGAAACCTTTGATCATATATACAATAATTTTAATATAAATTGCACGATTTCTGATATTGCAAATCGGATGATTGCAACAAAGGTTTATGAAGCTAAAAATAAGAATGAAGTAATTGCTATTTTTGAAGACTATAATAAACGAATACCAGAAAATTTATTTAAGATGCTTGGTACAAATTTTGAAAAAGCAAAAGCCATTATTGTTGCTAGTCAGGAAACGGAGTTTCAAAAATCAGTTGTTAAGTGAAAGAAAATTTTAAATAAAGCGCAAAATATCAATATTGAAACCAATATTTGGCCCTTACATATAGGCTTTTTCTATATATCAATAAAAACAGAAAATAAAACAATTTATGCTCCATTATTTTTTAAAGAGATATTAGTTGAAGTTAAAAATTCATTGGTTACCTTAAGTTCTAGTTCTGACATAAGAGTAAATAGCAAGCTAGTCACGTTTTTGAATCAAGAAGGCTTTTCACTCAATGTTGACTCATTTGATTTTAATAACCTATCAATTCGTGAAGTATTTGAAAGTTTTAAAAATGCTTGAAAACCACTCTTCAATATGCCCTTAACTTTGAAAGAAGGTATTAAAAATTTAACAATTGAAAATATTGAAAATAGCTCAATAGAATTTTATCCCGGAATAGTTCTTGGTTTTTATAATGTTTCGTCGGGATATTTGTGAAATCAAATGAAAAAAATTATTGAAAATGATGAGTTCGATGAGATTTTAAATCCAAATTTTAATAAGAATTTATATCGTGAAAAGGTTAATAGAGTAATTTTTGATAACAAGTTTAAGCTTTTTAAAATTCAAGAAACTAATTTTTCTCAGGATGTTGCAACAATCTCGTCACTATATCAGGATACAATTATTTGAGGTCCCCCTGGGACAGGGAAATCACAAACTATTTCTAATTTAATAACTAATATTATGACAAGAGGCTACACCGCCTTAGTTGTAAGCCAAAAGAAAGCCGCATTAGACGTTTTACGTAGCAGGCTAAAAAAGCTTTCTATTTTTTGCTTATTTGCATTAAATGATAAAAATCTGAGACCTGAGAATTTTTACAAGCCATTGCGTGAATTTATTCATTTGTTAGAAAATTATGAAAATTCAAATGCTGAAGAAGGTCTTAGTGTTTTTAGCGATGAAGATGAAAGTTATGTTGATAATGTAAATTTAATTAAGCAAACTAAAAATATAGATAATATCATTAATTTTTATAGCGCGGTAATGAATGGTAATTTTAGTGTGCAAACATATGAAAACCTTAAAAAAATGGATCATAATCTTAAATATAATCAATGTTGCGAATTTAGTGATAAGAAGCTAATTGTAAAAAAACTATATGAAAAAAATTTTAATAAGAAATGCACTATTTTTAGTATTATTCCTAAAATAATTAAAAACATGGCGGAAATAATATCGAATGATCAAAGTTTAATGACTATTGATATTGATGAGGCGCTTAAATATGTAAATCTTGTTTCATTTGAAGAAATTACTAATTTTGAAAAACAATATAAAAAAATTCTCAACAAAAAAACCAATTATTTAAATGATGATAAAAATATTGTTAAGATGCTTCTTGAAAAAACATTTGATCGGATGACTAATTTTAGCGATGAGCAAAAAATGCAATATACTTCCTTTGCTATGGCTATAAGAACTGGCCATTTAAAGCCTTACAAGTTTTTTCACAAACATAAGGAGATGATTAAGATATTATTTCCAATAATTATTACTACCCCTGAACTTGATTTGTCGATGTGATCTAAACAGGAGTTTGATTTTGCTATTCTTGATGAATCATCGCAAATGTTTATTGAAAAGGGCATTCCAATTTTATATTTAGCAAAGCGAAAAATTCTTGCCGGTGATAGCCAACAAATGCAACCCACAAGATGATTCTCTGCGACATATAGTTTTGATGAAGAAGATGACTTTGGCAATATTGAATCGTTGCTAGATTATGCTAGGGCAAGAGGTGTTTATTCACTGCTATTAGATAAAAATTACCGTTCTAAAAAGGCGACATTAATGACTTTTTCATCAAAGCATTTTTATGAATCAAAACTTGATGTTATTGATAACTATGAACTATCAGTTTCTAATGAAAAAGCAATTGAGGTTTTTCAAGTTGATGGAACTTGGGATAATAGCATGAATGTTGCTGAGGGTGAAAAGGTTATTGAATTATGCAAGCAAAATCTTGAAAAATATAACAAAATAATCATTTTAGTTTTTAATGTTAAACAACAAGAATATCTATTTAATAGAATATTCGGAAATGATCCAGAATTAGAAGATGCTCTAAATAGTGAAAAAGTTGTTTTGAAAAATATTGAAAATATCCAAGGCGATGAAGCTGATTTGGTTATTATGTCAGTTGTGTATGATAAAAATACTGCTTTATATAACACATACGTTGCAAGAAAAGGCGGGAAAAATGCTCTTAATGTGGCAATATCACGTGCTAAAGAAAAGGTCTTTGTTGTTAAATCGATTTATGCCGATGATATTGAAATTACAGATCGATCAACAGCTGACATGATAGTATTTAAGGAATGATTAAAATTTCTTGACTTATCAATTGATGAGCAAAAAAATTATTTAGATGAGGTTGAAGATTTTTTGGCTACTAAAATTATTTCATTGCCCGAAGATATTAAATTTAAGGTTGATGTACTAGATGAACTTCGCAATTTTATTAATGACAAAAACCTTCAATTTCAGACAGATTACTCTGTTGGAACTAAAACCATCGATATTGTTTTAATTAATAAGCTTAACAACAAGCTTATTCAAGGATTTATTTTAGATAATTTTTTATATAAGAATGATTATCGTAAATATCTTATTTTTAGAGACAATATTAAGTTTCTTGAATCTAAGGAATATCCAATTATTACTATTTCTGAAATTGAATGGCCAATTATTAAAAATAAGATATTTGCATATTTAGAAGCATTGATATCACAACAACAAGTAGAAAATCAAGCTATTATAGAATTACAAAAAAATAATATGTATGAATTAAAAGAATATAAAGAAGTTAATTTTATTCCTCAATCTGGAGAAGAAGATATGAATATAGAAACTAAACTAAAAGATAATAATATTGTTAGCTTGAAAGAAAATAATATAAAAACAGGTGATGAAACAGCAAAAAGGAATGATCATATTGATGACGTCGATGATTTTTATGTCGCAGAAATGGATAATCATAATCAAATAGCGGTTGAAATTGATGAATTCGAAGAACAAAATAATTATTTGGAAATTCATCCAGACGAGACAGATGATATTGACTCTCTTACTGATGATTTTAAGGTAGAACAATTTAAGCAAGATGATTTGGAAATTGCTCAGGATAATGAAGATTATTCTTCCGATGTTATTATGAATTTAAATGAAAATACACATGAAGAATTCGAAGATAGTGAAGTTTCATTAAATAATTTATCATCTGATTTTTTGGAAGATGATACCTATATAATTGATCAAGAAAATGATGAAACTATCTCAAAAACTGAAATTAATGATTTTAAAATAAATTCCGACAAGATAAACAATGAGACGGATGAGTTTAATAATATTGAATTATTAGGATTATCTAGCGTTGAAGAAAATGATTTTGAATTTGAAGAATTAAAAGAAACTAATGTTAGAGCAGATCAGGAAAAACAGGTTGATTTTAAAAAGATAGAGAATACACCGGATAATATAATTGATGAGTTTGGTTTAGTTGATACTGATGAAAAAACAACGGAATTTGAATTTGGGGATTAATGAAAAAAGATAACAAAGATTTGGAATTTGATTGGGTTGATTCGATTGACAAGGATGTTAGCTTTGAAGACCAATTAAAACATAAAAAAGTTGCTCAACGTCTAACAAAAGCAAAGAAGATAAGAAAAATATTATTTTGATCACTTTCAGGTGGTTTGCTTTCTTCTGTTATTATTGCAACAGTTAGTATACAACTTACAAAACCTAAAAAAGCACTTATTTATTGGTTTAATAGTGTTAAAAAATACTCATTTAATTCAAATAATAATAAAAACAAAGATGTTAATATAAAAATAAACAACGATATAAAAATTGATGGCACTCCAGAAAGTGTCATGGCTAAAATTATTAATAATAGTGATTCTGATAATATTAGTCTTTTGTTTAAAAAAAATGTTCAAAAAGAAATAAGTGAATATGCAATTTTTGAAAATAAAAATTCTAATGTTAAATGGAAAATTGAATTTGAAAATTTTGTAATTGATACATTATCTAAAAATACATTGTTTGTTGATCTTGTTTTTAAACATCAAGAAGGGACAAATACTGAATTTGTTATTAGAAATTTTCCTATTTATACAACATTAAAAACAAAACAATTCAATGAAGAAACAATAAAGAAAAAACAAGACCAATTTGATAGTAAATTTATTGAATCAATTAGGAATAAGGTCGCTTATAAGTTGCTTTTACCTATTGATGTAAAAGATAAATTTTCTAATGAAAAAATTAATAGATATAAAGCGGAATTTAGAAAATTTATACAAGACTTTAATGATAAATTTTCTTCTATTAAAAATGACTCATCAAAATTAATTGATTATTCTTGGGCTTTTGGTGAACCATATAAGATAAATAACGGCATTGAACAAATGACGGTTGTATCTAACTTTGTAACAGAAACTAATAATTTTTATTCCCCTATTTTATTTACATCTCCAATAAAAATTGAGGGTTTTGATAATGAAGATTGAAAAACATCAACACGAATAAAATTTAAAGGTAGAATTATTACCTTATCTACAAATAAAGAGAAACTAGGCAGATACCATTCTCAATATGGCATTTATATCGAACCTAACTATGGCAATAACCAAAAGGAAATAGAGTTTGATGTTCCATTATTTTTTGAAAAAGGTTAATAAGAAAAATAGGTTATTATCTAACCTATTTTTCTATTACAAAACTTGCAAATCTTTGTCTTTTGCTCATGGGCTCTTTTTATTTATTCTATCTATAAATAATCCACCTTGTAAATGGTCAAATTCATGTTGAAATACGATTGCGCTATAACCACTTGCTTCAAATCTTTTGTATTTCTTTTCCATATATGAATATCCATCAAAAATAACTCTTGCATATCTAGGAACTAAGCCTTCCTGATTTGGTCAATCTTCGCTAACACTTAGGCATCCTTCACCTTCCGATAAGGCAATTTTATGCTCTGAGTGACCAATAAGTTTTGGGTTTATTATGGCATCATTAAAAATCACATTGTTATTATTATCAACTATCAGAATATAAAATATGTTTTTTGGTATTCCATATTGAATAGCAGCGACACCGACAGCTGGTCTAAATTTTGTATTTTGTTTTTGACTATCGCTGACATGAAAAATCATTTTTTCAATCAAATCAATATTTTCTTGTGATAAGGGAATTTCTACATCTTTTGATTTTTCTCGTAATATTTTTTTAGGTAATTGCACTATACTAACATCTTCAAATTTAAACATAATATAACATTATAAAATATTTAAATATAAATAATAATTATTTTTGCTATTATATAATACTAATGATAGTTATATTTTAAATTTTTGTATGGAGACATTTAGATGGACCTCGAACCTTGACATTACGCTTTATTAATAATTTTACTAGCCATATTGCTCGTTTGTTCTGGAATTTTTTCCGCAACTGAAACAGCATATACTTCTTTAACCAAGGCCAAAATCGAGACAATGATTGAAAAGAATCAAAAAAGATATAAAATAATTCTAAAACAGCACAATTTCTTTAATAGAACACTCGGAACCATTCTGATTGCTAATAATCTGGTAAATATTGGTTCTTCAACATTATTAGTTTATCTTTTAACACAAGCCTTTGGAGCTCCTAAGGCAGGCTTGGCATCAATTATTTCAACAATTGTAATGACACCAATTATTGTTTTATTTGCTGAAATATTGCCAAAATTGGTTGCAAAGCGCTATCCAGAAAAAACCGTTAAATCATTTTATTGGTTTATTGAAATGTTATATTGAATATTTATTCCCATAACATATCCTATTTCTAAAATTGGAAAGAAGATTTATATTACCAATACTGAGGAAGATGTTAAAAACTTATTAAATATCGCACATGATGAGGGTGTTTTGGAATTTAAAGAATCTGCAATGGCCCAAAATGTCTTAGATCTTGATTCAACTAAGGTTTCACAGCATTATATTAAAATGAAAAATGTGGATTTTATCAGTTCTAAGGCTACTATGCAAGAAGCACTAAAAATGTTTAGAGAAACTAATTATTCACGAATACCAGTTGAAAAAGATGGTAATTTAATTGGCATATTGTTGCTTAAGGATATATTTTTTCTTAAAAAAGGAAATATTTTAAATTATATTAAAACTGTTCCTAAGGTTTCTGCTAACTCAATCTTATCATCAGCACTTGAAAAGTTGAGACAATCGCGCGCACAAATGGCCTTCGTTACCGAAACTAACAGTGATGACAAACCAATAGGTATTATTACTATCGAGGATATTCTTGAAGAAGTTGTTGGCGAAATATATGACGAATATGACAATGATGAACAAATCTACGAAATTAGTCTTGAAAGATGCGAAGCTAAGGGTTCTGTTTTAATGAAGGTTTTATGAAAACAATTGGAGCTTTATGAATATCTCGATTATCAATTAACTGATAAGGAAAAGAATCAAACACTTTCAAGTTGGATTGAGTCAAAAAAAGGTCATTCATTAAGAAAAAATACCAAATTTGAACTTGAAGACAAAATAACATTTTTGGTATTAGAAAAGAAGTCAAGAGAAAAAAAATATGATTATTTCGAGATAGATTGAAGCAATTAGCTAAATTTAAAAATCCGGAAACTAATTTCCGGATTTTATTAATTAATATCCCATAGCTTCTTCATATTCGTCAAGATTTCCATAAAATAAGAAACTTGATTTTGGTTTTATTTCAAGAATAACATTCGCGCATTCTTTAATCATAGCACGATTATAGGTTGTAAAAATGCATGAGCTCTTATATGATTTAACGCCTTCAATTAAGCTATCAATTGACTCCGAATCTAAGTGATCAAGAGGTTGATCAAAAATTAAAAAGTTGCTTTCTTCTAGCATCAATTTAGACATCATTAACCTAACCTTTTCTCCCCCGCTTGTTACTTGGACGTTTTTAAAAACACTATCATTAGAAAATAACATTCTTCCCAGAAATGCTCTCATTCTAGCATCACTGTTATCTTTTGTTTCTTGTGTAGTGTTATTTAATGGCCATTTACTTAATCAATCAATAATGCTTTCTGATTCATTAAAATATTCTTGATTATTTGAGGGAAAATAGTTAGGAGAAATAGTTATACCTCATTCAACAGTCCCGGAAGTTGGCTTTCTTCTATTCATTAATATTTCAAGGAATCTGGTTTTAGCAATATCATCATTGCCTACAATAACCATTTTATCACCAGGTTTTAAGGAAAAAGTTACATTTTCAAATAGTGTGTCTCCATTTTCATTTTTATATGTTAAATTATGAACATTTAAAATTTGTTTTCCGGGCAATCTATTTAGTTCAAATTTAATATATGGATACTTTCTTGATGAAGGTTTTAGTTCATCAATCACAATTTTTTCTAATAATTTTTTCCGGCTTGTTGCTTGTTTGGATTTTGAAGCATTGGCAGAAAATCTGGCAATGAATTCACGCAACTTTTGTGCTTGCTCTTCTTTTTTTAGATTGGTTTTTTGTTGCATTTCAACTAATAATTGACTCGATTGCTTTCAAAATGAATAATTACCAACAAATAACTTCGCTTCTGAATAGTCGATATCAATGATATGGGTACATATTGCATCTAAAAAGTCGCTATCATGACTAACAACAATGACAATATTTGGATAATCCATTAAGAAGTTTTCTAATCACTTTATAGTCTTTAAATCTAATCTATTAGTTGGTTCGTCCATGATCAAGATGTCTGGATTTCCAAATAGGGCTTTTGCTAATAAAACTTTAACTTTCTCGTTTGCTTTAAGATTAGACATTTGCATATTTCATTTTTCAGGTTCAATACCTAAATTTGAAAGAAGAGTTTGGGCATCATTTTCAGCGTTTCATCCGCCCATTTCTCCAAAAAGTTGTTCTAAGTGGCTTGCCTTTTCATAATCTTCCATTGTAGCCTCAGGGTTTTCATAAATTTTATTCTTTTCAATATTTATTTGATAAAGTTCCCTATTGCCCATGATTACAACATCGGTAACATTAAAATCATTAAATTCATCCTGGTTTTGGCTCAAAACACTCATACGAGCATTTTTTTCTTTAATAATTTGACCCTCAGTTGCCTCGATCTCGCCACTTAAAATTTTTAGAAAAGTAGATTTTCCTACACCATTAGCTCCAATTATTCCATACACATTTCCAGGCAAGAATTTCAGATTGATATTGGTAAATAATTTTTTATCTGGAAAGATTTTGCTTATTCCACAAACATCTAGCATAGTAAACTCCTTAAAATATATCAGTATATAACTAAAAAATTTTACTAAATTTTGTAGGTTTTTATATTATATTGAAGGCCTCGGATTATATAAACATGATTTATATTGCTTTTTATATTAAAACTTAATCTTTTAATAGACTTTTTTAATTATTTCATAGTATTTTATGTCTTGCGAAATATTAATAAAATTGGTTTAATTTATTGCATTCCTGAAAAGTCTTACATTTATTTGCAATAAATAATTATTTTTTTTAATATCATCAAAGATATTTGTTTATAATTTATTAGGTATTATTTTAAATGCATCCTTAGCTCAGCAGGTAGAGCAAGGGACTCTTAATCCCTGGGTCGTGGGTTCGATCCCCACAGGATGTACCATATAAAAATACAAGGCTAATTGCCTTGTATTTTTTTAATTACCTTCATGATCTATTTCTATTTTAATTTCATTGTTTGCAATTGATAGATAAATAATCGAATCTTCTTCTATTGAGTTGCGTAATATAAAATCTGCAAGTTTATTTTCGATATTGTTTTGAATAAATCTTCTAATAACCCTAGCACCAAAAGCTGTGTTATATGACTTATCTGCAATATACTCGATAACTCCTTGATCGTATTGCAACTCAGATTTAATATTTATCGAAATACGGTTGGCTAGTTTTTTTAATTCTAAATCAACAATTTCTTTTGTGACCGAGTTACTCAATTTATTGAATGGAACAATTTCATCAATACGGTTAATAAATTCCGGCTTAAACTTAGTTAACAAGATTTTTATAATTTCATCCTTGCTAGGCATTTTTGTCATAATTTGCTCTGACCCAATGTTTGAGGTCATTATAATTATTGTGTTTCGAAAATTTATTTTTCGACCTTTATTGTCGCTTAGTATCCCGTCATCCAATATTTGCAAAAGAATATTTAGAACATCAGCATGGGCTTTTTCAATTTCATCAAATAAAACTATTGAATAAGGGTTTTGTCTTACTTTTTCTGTTAATTGGCCGCCATTATCATCATAGCCAATATATCCTGGGGGCGAACCGATTAGTTTTGATATGCTATGTTTTTCCATATATTCAGACATATCTAAACGAATAATATTGTTTTCATTGTCAAATAGATTGAATGCTAATGCTTTAGCAAGTTCTGTTTTTCCTACACCTGTTGGCCCTAGAAATAGAAATGAACCAATAGGTCGATTAGGATCATTAATATTAGCTTTAGCTCTTTTGATAGCTTCTGAAACTAGGTTGATAGCATTTATTTGCCCTTTAACCCTTAATGCAAGATTTTCACTTAATTTAAGAAGTTTATTTTTTTGCTTTTCAAGCAATTTTGTTACCGGTATTTTAGTTCATTTGCTTACAACCTCAGCAATTTCTTCCTCATCAATTGTTTCTCTTATTAAACGATTTGGCAAATTGGTTAGTTTGTTTTCAACTTCTTTTTTCGAATCATCAAGTTCTGGTAATAAAACATACATAACTTTTGAAGCTTCAAGGTATTTGCCTTCATTTTGTAATGTGTTTAGCTGTCTTTTTAAATCTTCGATATTGTCTTTTAGTGAGGATAGTTTAGCAATTAAATTTTTTTCTTCTTCTCATTGACTAGACAGCTTTTTATGCTCTGCCTTGATTTTTGTTAGATGTTCATTTATTTGTTTTATGCGGTCATTATTGTTGTTATTTTCTTTACCAACAGAGTTTTTTATTGCTGCCTTTTCGATCTCCAGTTTAGTTATTTCATAATTTAGTTTTTCAATTGGCTCGGGAATATATTTCATTTCTGTTTTAATAGATGCTGAGGCTTCATCTACTAGGTCTATTGCCTTATCAGGTAGAAAACGATCTTGGATATATCTGGCCGATAGGTTTGCTGCGGCTACTAGGGCCTCATCCTTGATTTTTACCTCATGAAAAGTTTCAAGTCGTTCTTTGATTCCCCTTAAAATGGTAATGGTGTCCTCAATAGTTGGTTCATTAATAAAAATCTTTTGCATTCTTCTCTCGAGAGCAGAATCTTTTTCAATGTGTTTTCTGTATTCGCCGAGAGTGGTAGCGCCAATTAGGTGTAATTGTCCTCTTGCCATCATTGGTTTTAACATGTTACCTATATCCATACTACTATCACCTGTTCCACCAGCTCCGACGATCATATGAATTTCGTCAATAAAAAGAATAATTTCGCCATTAGAATCTTTAATTCTTTTTAAAATAGCTTCAATTCTTTCCTCAAATTGACCTCGAAATTGTGTTCCTGCAACAATAGATGAAATGTTAAGCTCGTATACTTTTTTATTTTTTAAATTTTCAGGCACTTGGTTATCAATGATTTTTTTAGCTAATCCTTCAACAATTGCTGTTTTTCCAACGCCTGGTTCCCCGATTAAAACTGGGTTATTTTTTGTCTTGCGAGATAAGATTCTTACTAACGATCTTATTTCTTCGTCGCGATTTATAACTGGTTCTAGCTTTCCTTCCAAAGCCAGTTCAGTAAGATTGCGGCCATATTTTAATAATGGGTCTTTATCTTCTTTGTTATCCTCTGCAGGTGTTCATGATGCATGCATATTTCGACCTCCTTAATTTAAATATATATTAATTATAACATAATTTAGCACTCTACTACTTAAAGTGCTAAAAAACTATTTTTTCATATTTGATTTTAGGTTTTAAGGATGTATATTTTTTGGCATTATTTTGTGAATATATTTATAAAAACAAAAAATTCAAAAGTAATATAATTTTACATTAGGTTATTAAAATATAAAAATAACCACTTGAGCATGAATAAAACACATGGAAAAAAAATTTGAATAACTTATACTACATTAAATGTTGCGTTGTTGTTAATATTTTCATCAATGTCATTTTTTGACTACTCGTTATTGTTAGGGTATTTAGTGGGTATAGTTAGTTTTTTATTATTTTTATTATCAGTATATGTGATCCTAAAAATTGTGAAAAATAGTATTAATGTTCAAGGTAAAAAACATTATAAAATAAGGATGCTTATTTCTGTTCTTATATTTTTTGCGTTGAATATTTTTAATGGAGCAATATTTGCTATTTTTATTTATATTAATACCTACCTTCACAAAGACTATCCCGGTTTAAATGCTGCTTTTTTTCCATTTAATACAATCACAATGACAGCACCTTATATTCTATTGTCCATTTTTTCAATAGTGTGGGCCGTTGTTACTATGGTTAATAAAAGAAAGGAGCTAAATGGATAAATTACTAAAAATTAATTGATTTGGTTCGACAGAAATTAATAGTAATCAAATATTTTCATTAATATCCTTAGTTTTTATTGTTCTTATTTTGTCAGTTTTAATTTATGTAGCAGTAAAACGACAAAAAGTTGACAAGGCACCTAATGCTGCTTTAATCCTAGTTGAAACAGCTATTATCGGCGGAGATAATTTCTTTAGTGATACACATGAATCGAAGTTTGATAAAGCAAATCCATACTTAATATCATTATTTGTGTTTATGTTCTTTGGAAACATATTATCATTAGTTGGTTTTGCTCCGGTTGGCTCGAGTTTATCTGCGGTTTTAGCTGCCACAGTGGTGTCTTGATTAGGAACGGCTGGTGTTGGGATAGCTTATAACAAAATTAAGCATATTATTAAATTGCTAAATCCATTAGAATTTGCTTCAAATTTCTCACCAATTGTTTCTATGACTTTCCGGGTATATGGAAATATCATTGGGGGAGTTGTTCTTGTTTCATTGGCAACAATTTTCTTAAACAATATATGAGCAAAAATTATTGGTCTTGATGTTAGTGCTGAAGCTTCGACATTCAATCCATTTGGTGTTGTGGTATTGCCGGCATTTAATCTTTATTTTGATTTATTTGATGGTATTATTCAAGCATTTGTTTTTGTAGTGTTGACAATGTCATATTGGGCGCAAGCAGCTGAGGAAGACGTTAAGGAAAAACATAAGAAAAAAATTAGAGATTGAAAAAGTAAAATTATCGCTAATAAACAATTAATTCAAGAAAGTAATTAAAATATTTTTAAAAATATAGGAGAAAAAAAATGATTGATAAATTAGATAAAATTTCAGATGTTATTAATAGATTTGACCCAAGTAAAGCCGGTGATGCTAGCGGTCAAAATTACCCCTTTGCATACGGTTTAACAATGTTAGGTGCCGGGTTAGCAATCTTTGGAGCTGGATTTGTTTCGATTGGTCAAGGTATGGCCGTTGCTAAAGCCTGTGAAGCTGTTGGTAGAAACCCAGAAGCTTTATCTAAAGTTCGTACTTTATTAATTTTAGGTTTAGCTATTGTTGAAACTGCATCAATTTATTGTTTAGTTATTGCTTTATTATTAATCTTTGTATAGTTAAATTATTTTTTGATTTATATGAGAGTATTAACTTATCTTATGAAAGCCCCTGAAGGTAAAGGGGGAGTTAGTGAAGAATTAGAAAAAACCTTCTCTGGCTTAACATTTAATTGGCCTCTATTTGTTTTTTCTTTAATTGTGTTAATGCTAATAACCATTATTATTACTTTTTTGGTATATAAACCAATTAAGAAAATGGTTAAAAAGCGTCAAGAATTAATTCAAAGTAATATTGATGCTTCAATTAAAGCAAAAGATGAAGCACTAAAAATACAAGAAGAACATGATTTAAAAATAATTGAGGCTACTAATCAGGCAAGAACTATTATCAATAATGCAAAAGCTGAAAGTGAAAGAATTGTAAATAGTGGTTCAGCTATTGCGAAGAAAAAAGCTGAAATGATGTTAGAACAAGCAGAAATTTTGATTAATAAAAAGCGTGTTGAATTCAGTAAAGAGCAAAAGAAAATTATTATGGAAAATGCTGTTGAAATTGCTAAAAAAATTATTGGCCGTGAAATAAAAGATGCTGATAATGTCAAAATGATTAATGAGGTTATTAAGAAATAGATATGACTGAATTAAATGAAGTAATTAATAATTGATCATTTGCCTTATATGATTTAGCTAATGGGTCTGATCAACTTCAGGAAATTACTAATCAGACTGCTGACATTATTAAGGTTTTGAAACAAAATAAAGATTATTTAAAAATCTTAAATTCTTTTGATATAACGGAAGAAAAAAAGTTTATGTTAATTAGTGAGGCTTTTGATTCATACCATCCATATATATTAAATATTATTAAATTAGCAACCAGAAAACATATTGTTAAATATATGGATATTATATTTCATCGCTTTATTGAATTAGCAAATGAAAAATTAAATATTAAGTATGGTTATGTATATTCAGTTAAACCATTAAGTACTGATAAGATGAAAAACCTTGAAAAAAAGATTTCATCTGATCTAAATGCAAAAGTTACTTTAACTAATCATATAGACCCTGATTTAATCGGTGGAATAAGAATAAAAGTAGACGAGTACTTGATTGATAACTCTGTTTTGGGAAAATTAAACAAGATAAAATCATTAGAATAATGAAAGGAAAGATATGGCTTTAAAACCCAGTGATTTATCAGCTATCATTAAAAATCAAATTAAAGATTTCAACGAAACTGTTAGTTATGATGAAGTAGGTAGAGTTATTACTGTTGGTGACGGTATTGCTCTAGTTAGTGGTTTAACTAATGTTGAATATGGTGAATTAGTAATATTTGATTGCGGTATTGTTGGTATGGCCTTAAATCTTGAAGAAGAGTTGGTTGGTGTTGTTGTTACTGGCGATGATCGTAATATTGTGGAAAATTCACATGTCAAGAGAACACACAACGTTATCTCGGTTCAAGTGGGTGACGCTTTATTGGGCCGTGTTATTAATGCCCTAGCATTACCAATTGATGGTAAGGGTAAAATTAATAGCGAAATAAAGAGACCAATTTTCAAAATTGCGCCTGGTGTTATGACACGTAAGGAAGTTTCAGAACCCTTACATACTGGTATTTTGGCAATTGATGCTTTAATTCCTATTGGAAAAGGACAACGTGAACTAATTATTGGTGATAGACAAACAGGAAAAACAGCCATTGCCATTGATGCGATATTAAACCAAAAAGGCAAAGATGTTTATTGTATCTATGTGGCTATCGGCCAAAAAAATTCAACAATTACCCAAATTGTTGATCAGCTTGAAAAGAATGATGCAATGAAATACACAACTATCATTGCAGCATCAGCTTCTGAAAGTGCGCCATTGCAATATATAGCACCCTATACTGGTGTAACTATTGCTGAGGAATGAATGGCAAGAGGTAAAAGTGTTTTAATAGTTTATGACGACTTATCAAAACATGCCGTTGCCTATCGAACATTATCTTTATTATTGAGAAGACCTCCCGGCCGTGAAGCATATCCTGGTGACGTCTTTTATCTACATTCGCAATTACTAGAAAGATCTGCAAAACTAAATAACGATTATGGTGGCGGTTCAATAACTGCCTTGCCAATTATCGAAACACAAGCTGAAGATATTTCAGCATATATTCCAACTAATGTTATTTCAATTACTGATGGTCAGATTTTTACCAAAGAATCTTTATTTAATTCTGGACAAAGACCTGCAATTGATATTGGTTATTCTGTAAGTAGAGTTGGTTCAGCCGCGCAAACCAAAATGACTAAAAAGGTGGTGTCAAGTTTAAAGCTAGAATTAGCTCAATATAATGAAATGCAAGCATTTGCACAATTTGGTTCTGATTTAGACCAAAATACAAGAATTATTTTGGAACATGGTGCTAAGGTCTATGAGTTGTTGAAACAGTCACAATTTTCACCATATTCTCCTGGTCAACAAATTATCTTATTGTTCCTTGCTAAGTATCGCTTAATTAATGTAATCCCTAAAAACAACATTATTAAATATCGTCAAGAAATTCTAACTTATTTTGCAACAGAACCTAAAGCAATAAAAATCATGAGAAAGATCGATGAATCTAATGATTGAACTAATGAATTAATTGAAGAAATTTATAATCAAATCATTTTATTTAATGACCTGTTTATAAAGACTATTCCCCTATATAATCCTGAAAACTTTATGCCTATCCCTGAATTACCATGGAAAGCTTGCAAAAAATAAAGCAACGTATTAATTCAATTAATTCTACCAAAAAAATAACGAAGGCTATGGAACTTGTAGCCACTGCTAAGTTTTCAAAAATTAAAAACAAAATTAGTGAGGTTAAATCTTACTTTAAAAATGTTGAAGCTATTTTTATTAATCTTGTAAAAAATTCAACGCAGGATATTGACAAATTATTAAATAAGCATGCATGAAAATTTAGCAATCGTCGTAATTTATATATTATTTTTGGGAGTGATTTAGGTCTATGTGGATCATTCAATTCCGAAATGTATAAAATGATAAATGAAGTTGTTACAGGTGAAGATATTTTGATTGTTATTGGCTCTAAATTGTTAAGCCTAATTGAAAAAAATAAAAAATATCACATTATTCAAACCTTAACACAAATCGGTGATAATCCAACATATGAAATAGCTCAAGTGATTTCAAATAAGATTTATGATGTTTTAGAAATATCACTTTTAAATTCAGTTAAATTAATTTATACCAATTATGAAAACCCATTAAAGGCCGATCCTGTCGTTCAAGAAATTTTTCCAATTTCAGCAAACACGATTGGCAAAATCGAAAAAAATAACCAAAGTTTTCACCAAGATAAAGGGATCAGGGAGATTGTTTTTGAGCCCAACCCTGAAACCATTTTAATTAACTCATTTAGAATATTCTTTGAAGCATCTATTTTTCATGCTTTAACTAATGCAAAATTGGCAGAAACTAGTCAAAGAAGAACAGCAATGGAACAGGCTTCTGATAATGCCGAGGACCTTATTGATGAATTAAAAATTGAATATAATAGTTCGCGTCAATCAAAGATAACACAAGAATTGACTGAAATTGTTAATGGTGTCGGATCTTAAAGAAAGGATAAAGAAAATGACTAATAAAAAAAATAATGAATTAAATTATGGTGTTATTACCCAAATTCTTGGTGCTGTTATTGATGTCAGATTTAAGGAAGGCACTGCACCTAAAATGCTTAACGCCTTGGAAGTTATTGATGAAAAAAACCCTAACAACAAACAAATTCTTGAGGTTGCTCAACATATTGGTAATGACACTGTAAGAACAATAGCCATGAGTTTAACCATTGGTTTAAGACGTGGCATGAAGGTATTGGACCTTAAAAGACCAATTACTGCACCTGTTGGTAAGGAAATTCTTTCAAGAATGTTTAATGTTTTAGGTCAACCTATTGACTTGCTAGGAGGCGATTTTGAGCAACAAATGCCTATCCATAGAAGCGCACCTAGTTTTGAAGAACAAAAATCCACTTTAGAAATATTTGAAACTGGTATTAAGGTTATTGACCTATTAATACCATACATTAAAGGTGGAAAAATTGGTCTTTTTGGTGGGGCCGGTGTCGGCAAAACTGTTTTAATACAAGAATTGATTAATAATATTGCAAAACAACATGGTGGTTTATCAGTATTTGCTGGTGTTGGTGAAAGAACAAGAGAGGGTAATGACTTATACCACGAAATGAAGGCAAGTGGTGTTTTAGATAAAACTGCATTAGTATTTGGACAAATGAATGAGCCTCCAGGCGCTAGAATGAGAGCGCCATTTACTGCACTAACTATGGCCGAGTATTTCCGTGATCAAATGGGCCAAGATGTGCTTTTATTCATTGATAATATCTTTAGATTTACCCAAGCAGGTTCAGAAGTTTCGGCATTGCTAGGTAGAATGCCTTCTGCCGTTGGGTATCAACCAACATTAGCAGTCGAAATGGGGCAATTGCAAGAAAGAATTACTTCTACAAATAAGGGATCAATAACATCTGTTCAAGCAGTTTATGTTCCTGCTGATGACCTTACTGACCCTGCTCCTGCGACCACATTTACTCATCTAGATGCGAAAACTGTTTTAGATCGTGATATTGCAGCATTAGGTATTTATCCTGCTATTGATCCATTGGGTTCTAATTCACGTATGATGGATCCTAATATCGTTGGTTTAGATCATTACAATACTGCGAGAGAAGTACAAAATATTTTGCAAAGATTTAAGGAATTACAAGATATTATTGCAATATTGGGTATGCATGAATTATCAGAGGAAGACAAGAAGGTTGTTGCTAGAGCACGTAGAATAAGAAGTTTCCTGTCCCAACCATTTTTTGTTGCTGAAAAATTTAGTGGTATAAAGGGTAGATACATTAAATTACAAGATACCATTAGATCATTTAAAGAAATTTTAAGCGGAAAATATGATGATCTACCAGAAGAAGCATTTTTATATGTTGGTACTATTGAAGATGTTATTGAAAAAGCTAAAAACCTTGGATATATATTTGACAAATAGTTATGAATGATAAATTCATTGAAATAGTTATAACAACGCCAAATTGTGTATATTATCAAGGTAAAGGTAGTATCGTAACATTTACCACTACTGAGGGGCAAATTGGTCTAATGAAAGATGCTGTTCCATTTTTAGCGGCATTAGTTCCCTCACAAATAATTATTAAAGATCAAGATAATAATAACCGGATTTTTTACATCGATCGTGGGATTGTTGAATTTAGAGATAATTTGCTTTCATTGATTGTCAATAATATTGACGTTAAACCAATTGACACAGAAATCAAGTTTAAAAAAACAAATGAAAAGAAATATACTATTATTGAAGAAGTTGTTTTAAAAAAGAAATTGGCAGAACAAAATAAAAAACTATAAATACAGAGAAATCTGTATTTTATTTATTTTTTTAAGGACTCAAATAAGTTATTGGCGTTAGTTTAACTGCTAGTAGATATTTAAAATATATTAGCCAATATAAAAAACTATAAAAATAACTATAAATTAGATTTTTACATTAAACCTAAAGAAAACCCTAAATTTTCTTTAAAAAAAATTCCAAAACAAGTTAGAAAATAATGATTATTTTCACTCTGTACTACAATATATAATATATATAATTAAATTACAACTTAAACTTTCATAAAGGTATTAAAGAATGCGAAAATCTAGTAAATTATTAATAACATTATGTACCCTTAATGTGGGTGCTATTATTGCATCAGTAGGAATTTCTATTTCTACAACTATTAAACAAAAACCAAGAAACGCTCTGATTAAAAAGATTAAAGAAATTCAAGAAGAATTGGTAACTAATAAAAGACTTAGTGAAGAACAAAAGGTTGCTATTAAACAAGCTATCGAAGAAGCTAATAAGGTTCTTATTGGGCAAAACATGGATGATGCTAATTTTGAAAATGCTATTTCGCAATTAGTTAGTTCATATGAAGCGATCATACAAAATTTTGAACCAGTCCCAGATATTAAAGAAAAGGAAAATTCTAAAAATAGATATAATGCAAAGTTGCAGCAAGCTATGAAATTGTCTTCTATATTAGTTGATTCAAAATATGAAGAAGTTAAGAAAAAAATAGATGGAACTATTCAAAGAAACACCAATTTAATTAATGATAAAACTACAAAGGATCAATATGACCGAGCTGCAAAGGAATTAGAAGATGCTATTACTGAAGCTAATAAGCAAAAGAAAATGATTGATGATAGCGAAGATTCTGAATTAGAAAAAGCCAAAAAAGCGTTTGAATCTAAAAAAAGTGAAGCCGATGAATTATCTAAACAATTAATAGAATCTAAATTTGTTGAAGTTAAATCTACATTTGATAAAGAGGTTCAAGATGCATCGCAAAACTTATCAACAAAAGATCAATATAATGATGCTATTAATAAATTAGAAGATGCAATTAAAAAAGCCAAAAAAGCCAAAGAAACAATTTTGGAAACTGAAGTGTCAAAAGCAGTTTATGATGCCAAAGTTGCAGAGGCAGAAAAGTTTGAAAATGATAATTTTTTAGATAGTAGATATAGTTCAGTCAAAAACAAATTGCATTCAAAAGTGGAAGAAATAAAAACTAAATTAGGTAGTGGAAAACATACAAAAAAAGAGCATGATGAAGCAACTAAGGAATTAGAAGATGCTATTACTGAAGCTAATAAGCAAAAGAAAATGATTGATGATAGCGAAGATTCTGAATTAGAAAAAGCCAAAAAGGCGTTTGAATCTAAAAAAAGTGAAGCTGATGAATTATCTAAAGAATTAATAGAATCTAAATTTGTTGAAGTCAAATCTACATTTGATAAAGAGGTTCAAGATGCATCACAAGGTTTATCAACAAAAGATCAATACAATGATGCTATTAATAAATTAGAAGAGGCAATTAAAAAAGCCAAAAAAGCCAAAGAAACAATTTTGGAAACTGAAGTGTCAAAAGCAGTTTATGATGCCAAAGTTGCAGAGGCAGAAAAGTTTGAAAATGATAATTTTTCAGATAGTAGATATAGTTCAGTCAAAGACAAATTGCATTCAAAAGTGGAAGAAATAAAAACTAAATTAGGTAGTGGAAAACATACAAAAAAAGAGTATGATGAAGCAACTAAGGAATTAGAAGAGTTAATTGCTAACGCTTATGATGAAATACTAGAAATTGGAGCTAGATTAAAATTAATAGAAAAATTGCATGAAAAAGTTGCAGAAGCAGAAAGAATTGTTACCGAGCTCGGTAGTAACAATAAATATAAAAATATTAAAGACGATTTAGAAAAGGTGGTTAAAGAAAAGAAAGATTCAGTAAATGTGAATAATACTAGAGAAGAAATTGGTAATGCAATTGGTGAGGTAGATAAAGCCATCAAAATAGCTAAGTCAGAAAGGAAAAAAATTGATAAGAAATTAAATACTGAAAAAGAAAAAAAGGATGCTGAAGCAGAATTTATGGCCTTGGTAGTAAAGGTCGAAGATTTTTTAAAAACATTAACAAAATCTAGTCAAATGAGCATTAAAACTAATTTAGAAAATGAATTAAATAAGCAAAAACAAATAGTTAATAGTGAATCATCAACACCTAATAAAATCAAAAACGCAATGGAAAAACTTACAAAATTATTTGAAAAAGCTAAATTTGAAGCAAACAAGGACGAAGAACCTGATGATGGATTAACGCAAGAACAAAAAGATATAGTTAATAAGTTAAATAATAAAACATTATTAAAGGCAGATAAAATTACAGAAGAAGTTAAAAAACATATTTTAGAAGTACTTAAAGACAATAGCAAAGTATCTGGTGAAAATTTTCATTATTATTTCGGATACATTGAATTTAAAAATAATAGTTTTGAGTTCTCGTCGAAAAAGCCTACTAAAAAGAATAAAAGCAAAATAAAACATAAGAATCTTGGTATCGGATTTTTCGATGAGAAATTTATCAAACTTGTCCATGAAAAGGAAATAATTTTTCCAACTAATAAAACAGGTAAAAGTGCTCGAAAGGCGTTAGCTCTTGAATTAAAAAGTGATGGAAAAATAGTATTGCCATTTAAGTTTAAAGATCATACCAAGGTATATGAAATTGAATTATTTACAAGCAATGAGAAACTTAGTGACTATAAATAAGTTCAATGAGTTTTAAATATATAATTAGTAATTATTTTTATAAATAAGGAGTACGTAATGAAGTCTAGTAAATTATTAATTGCATTATGCGGAGCCAATGTTGGAACTATTGCTGCAGCCGCGGGAATATCAATCTATACTGTACAACAATCTATGCCTAGAAATGTTTTAATTCAAAAGATTGATCAATATGAAAAAGAATTAAAAAATAATATTTCGTTTAACGAAAACCAGAAGACAAAAATTAAGCAGGCAATAGAAGCTGCCAAGGCTTTTCTTTCTGGCGCTTCTTCACAAAACTTAAATTTTGAAAATGCCATTGCGCAATTAGTTAATTCTGTTGAAGAAATTAAACAAAATCCAAATACTGAAGAAATGGATATTGACAAGTTAAAGAGGTTTGCAAAAAAATCGTATAATAACAAGTTACAAGAAGCTAAACAATTACAAATATTATTATCATCTCCAAGGTATGAAGCCATTAAATCTAGACTTGATTTATTTATCTATGAGTCAACAAAAAATATAAATGATGGCAGTTTAAAAAGCGACTATGACGAAGCAAAACAAAAACTAGAAGTAGCGATAAAAGAAGCTATACAAGCTAAACAAGAAATTGATACTCTCGAAAATATTAAAAATGATTTTAATGACAAAGTTAAAGAAGCAAAAGAACTATCAAACAAGCTTTTAGCTAATAAGTATTATGATGTTAAAGCAAAATTAGATCTATCCATCAAAGAAATAACTAATAATTTAAATAATAAAAGTAAAAAACATGATTATGATGAAGCCAAAATTAAATTACAAATGGCAATAGATGAAGCTTTGAAATTAAAAGAGCAAATTGATTTGGAAGAAAAGAATTTATTGGAAGCTAAAAATAAATATGAAGAAAAAATTAGTGAAGGAGATAAATTATCAAAAGAACTTGATGGTGATTTATACAAAGATATTAAACAAAAATTTGATGAATCATTTAAGAAATTAAAAGATCAAGTTACAAACAAGAGTACTAAACAACAATATGATAGTGCTACAAAGTTAATAACTGAATTAATAGAAAAAACTAAGAATGATAAAAAAACAATTGATGATAGAATACAACACCAATTAGAAGAACAACAACAGATTTTTTATAATAAATTATCCAATGATTTTCTTGATATATATGATGTCGAATTGGCTGGTGACAAATATAAAGATATAAAAGATAAATTACAGGAAGAAGTTCAAGCGATTGTTAATAGTGTTGGTGATAGCAGCACCATTGATGATTTTAAAGAAGCAATAAAAAAACTAGAAGAAGCTTTTGACAATGCAAGAAAAGCAAAAATAGAACTTGATAAGCAAACCACACCAAAGGTTGATGCCAAAAAAGATTATGAAGAAAAATTAAAGGAGGCTGAGGAATTATCAAGTTCTCTTAAGGAAGCTAAATACGAAAATGTCAAGAAAAAATTAGATGATTCATTAAACCAAATTAAAGCAAAGATTAATGATAAAACTACTGATCAAGAATATAAAAGTGCAACTAAGGAATTAGAAACTGCTATCGAATCTGCTAATAATGAAAAAAAGGAAATAGATAAAAAAGAAATTTTAAAACAAAAAATTGATGAAGCAAAAGCTGAATTTAAAAAACTTGAAATTGAAATTACTGAATTTATTCAAAAATCATTAACAAAGCCTGAGCATACTCAACTTAAGATGAAACTTGAAGCTGAATTAGAAAAAAGCAAAGATGACATTAATAAAGAAAATTTAACAGCAAGAAAAATTCAAACAATTACAAAGAAACTTATGACTTTCTTTGATCAAATTAAGAGAGAATCTCAAAAAAGCGAACAGGCATCAGAAAATTTAAATCCAGAACAACAAAAAATAGTTGATAAGATTAAGGATAAAACAATTATAAAAGAAGCTGCCGTTACCGAGGATGTAAAAAATTCAATTATTGAAATATTTAAAAAGAAATCTAGAGTTAATGAAGAAAAGGTAAATTATTACTTTGGATATATAAGTTTTGATAAAAAAACTCATGATTTTAAATTCTCAGAAAAAAGACCAAAAGGCAAGATTAAGGCGAAAAATCTTGGCCATGAAATATTTGCTAGTGAATTCGTTAACTTAGTATTAAATAAAGAAATTGTTTTTCCAACTTCATCAAAAGCAAGCAACGCCAGAAAAGCTTTATCGCTTCAATTAAAAGAAGACGGAACTGTCGTATTGCCCTTTAAATTTAAGGGACATGAAAAAAATTATGAAATAGTGTTATTCAAAAGTGAAGAATTAAAGAATATGCTTAAAACAAATCCTAGCATTGTAGAATAATAACAGTTTAAATGATTTAATAAATTTGATTAGTAAAATTTATTTTTAAATTTAGGGAGATTATAAAAAAAATGAAAAAGTCAAGTAAATTATGAATCACGTTAGGTTCTATTACAGGCGCAGTAGTTTTACTTGCTACCGGTTTATCGGTTGGTTTAGTTATGAAAGCAAAACCAAAAAAAGAATTAGCACAACAAATTCAAGCTTTTGAATTAGAATTAGAATCTAATAGTAAGCTTAACGAATCACAAAAAACCGAGATTAAAAAGGTAATTGATGATGCTAAGAAAGTGTTGAATTCTGACAAATCATCAAATATTAATTTTAGAGAAGCATTATCAAAACTCGTTAGTCAGGTTAGTGAGATTAGGAAAAAAAGCTTTGATTCAAAACCTGATTTATTATTAAGCGAAGCTAAAAAAATATATGAATCTAAATTGAATGAAGCCAACGAATTACTAACTATGCTTTCAAAAGATGAATATAAAGAAATAAAAACAAAATTGGAATCATCTATTAATTTAGCAAAAAAAGAAATTAGCGATAAAAGTACAAAAGAACAGTATGAAAATGCTACTAAATCATTGATAAGTGCTATCGAAACTGCTAATAGTGAAAAACAATCAATTGATGTTCATAATTTAAATAATTCTAATAAAAATTTAGAAAATGCTAAAGAAGAATATGGCAAAGTTATTTCTAAAGCTAATGAACTAATTAAAACATTAGAAGCAAAACCTGAATACGCAACTATTAAGAAGACATTAGAAGAAAAAGTTAATAAAAATAAAAAAACGATAACTGAATCAAGTTCTAAGGATGAATTTCTTGCTGCCACAAATGAAATTAATGACGCAATTAATCAAGCTAAGGCAGAAAAGAAAAAAATTGATAATAAATCAAAAACTGATGATACTAAAAAAGCAGCAAAAGACGATTTTTATAAATTAGAAAATGAAATTAAAGAGTTTATTAAGACATTAAAAAAGCCTGAACAAGATGGTCTTAAAAATAAATTAGAGGCTGAGTTAAATAAGCAAAAAAGTATTGTAGATCAGGAAAATACAACTTCTCGCAAAGTTAAAGATATTACTAAAAGCCTTAAAAAATTCTTTGAACAAATCAAAAGAGACGCACAAAAAGCAGATACTACAGAAGAAACTTTAACAGCTGAGCAAAAGGCATTAGTTGAAAAAATAAAAAATAAAACAATTTTAAATAATAGCACCATTAGTGAGGATGTTAAAAAAGCTATTATTGAAATATACAAATCTCCTAAAAGTCATGATAAAAATGAACATGTGAGATACTTCTTTGGCTATTTAAGCTACAAGAGGCCAACAAAAGGACAAGAACCAATCTTGCAATTTTCTGAAAATTCAAAAGGAAAAAAGAAAGATCTTGGAAATTTATTTGCTAAAGAATTTATGGATTTAATAAATAGAAAAGATGTCTTATATGCCGGTTCAAATAGCAGAAGAAAAGCGTTATGTCTTGAATTAAAGGAGGATGGCAAAGTTGTTCTACCTTTTAAATTTAAAGGCAGCGATAAGATATATGAAATAGAACTATTTACTAGCGATGAATTAAAGAAAATGGCAAATAACTAATTTAGTTATGTTATAAATTAGGTAAAACCTGTACAATAAATGAATTGCACTAATAATAATTTTTGCGCTAAAAATGTGGGAGAAAATTAAAATGAAAAAATCGAGTAAATTGCTAATTTCGTTAGGTTCTATTAGCGGTACAGCTGTCGTGCTTGCAACCGGTTTATCAGTAGGGATCGTGTTACATGCTAAACCTAAAAAAGAGCTATCTCAGCAAATCGAAACCTTTGAGCAAGAATTAAAATCTAATAAGAAACTTAATGGTTCACAAAAGCTAGAAATTAAAAAAGCTATCGATAACGCTAAAAAGGTGCTAAATTCTGATAAGTCAACAAATTCCAATTTTAAGGATGCGTTATTAAAGTTAGTTAGTCAAGTTAGTGAAATTAAGAAAAATACTATAGATGTAAAAAATAATAATTCATTAGAAGCTGTTAAATCCTTATATAACACTAAATTGGATGAAGCAAATAAGTTATTATCCTCGTTGCTAGATGATAAGTATAAGGAAGCTAAAATTAAACTTGAATCATCTATTAATACTGCTAAAAAAGAAATTTCTGACAAGTCTAGTGTTGAGCAATTCAAGCAAGCAGCAAATAAAATAGCCAATGCTATTGATACTGCTAAAGAATCCAAACAAATGATAGATGGACAACACGGTAGTGATAATACAAATAATATTTTAGAAAAAACAAAACAAGAATATAAAAAGCAAAAAGATATCATCGATGATCAATTAACATATTTGAGTGGTCCTAAGTATGCGGAAATAAAGTCCATGCTGGAAAAGGAAGTTAATGAAATAGTTAAAAATATTAATGATAATAGTACTGCTGAACAATTTGAAGCAGCAACTAAAAAATTAAAAGATGCATCAGAAAAAGCAAAAAAAATGGCCGAACCAATCGATGATGAAATCGAGGCAAGAGTTGAATTTGATAATAATCTTAATGCCGCTAAAAAAATAAGCAAGGAATTGGAGTCAGATTCTAGATATAAAGCAATAAAGGATGAATTGGATAAAGTCATTCAAGAAAATGAAAATGCTATTAATGATAAAAGTACTAAGGAGCAAATTGATTCTATTTCATCAGTATTAATTGAAGCTACACTTAAAGCCAAAAATGCAAAAAGGGATATTGATGATGCACAACAAGAAAAAGATTCTAAGCTACAAGCACTAGCTTCATTCAATAAAATAGCTAAAGAAGTGGAAGATTATTCAAAAACTCTTACTAACCAAAAACATGATGATATTAAAAAGCAATTAGACGATGAATTAAAAAAACAACAGGAAGTTGTTAAACAAGATAATTCAGATTTTGAAAAAATAGAAGATGCTACCAAAAAATTGTCTAATTTACTTGAGCAAGCAAAAAACAACTTAAATAAAAATACAGATGCCAAGAAAAAACAACCGGATGCAAATGTCAAGGAAAATCTAACTGAGGAACAACAAAAAATAGTTGATAAAATAAATAATAAGTCAATTGTATCAACTAGTTCAATTACTGATGATGTTAAAAATGCAATTATTACTATATTAAAAGGAAATAGTAGGTTATCAAATGAAAGAGAACATCATTACTTTGGCTATGTTACTTTTGATAAAAAAAATAATTTTATGTTCTCCGAAAAGAGACCTAACAAGAAAAACAAAGCAAAAAACCTTGGATCAGGAATTTTCTCAAAGGAATTTGTTGATCTTTGACATAAAAAAGAAATACTTTTTGCAAATAATTCTAATAAGAAAAATAGTAGAAAAGCACTTTGCTTAGAAAAGAAAGCAGATGGTAAAATTGTTCTTCCATTTAAGTTTAAAGGTCACTCTACTATTTATGAAATTGAACTTTTTCAATTAGATACAAAAGCTTAATTTATCAAAAAAACACGCAAAATAAATGTGTGTTTTTTGATTGCGACTACTAAAAACTCAAACTTATAAAATTTGCTTTACATTGTAGATAATAAACCTAAAATTTGTAAAAAAACGTTTATTTATGTTAAAATAATAAAGCAATTTAGAAAATGGCGTTCGTGGCGAAGTGGTTAACGCTCCGGGTTGTGGCTCCGGCATACGAGGGTTCGATCCCCTTCGAACGCCCCATTTTTTATTTTATTTTTTGAACATTTTCACCTAATAAATGACATTTACGACATCTAGCTTCATATTCATTGTAATTACCTAATAAATTTAAACTCTTATTTTTTATTTTTCTATATGAAGTAGTTGCAACATTTTGACATATTACGCAAATAGCATGCAATTTAGTAATTGTTTCAGCAATAGCCATTAAATTAGGCATCGGTCCAAAAGGTTGACGTCGATAATCTTGGTCAAGTCCAGCAATTATTATTAAATATCCCTTGTTTGCCAAATCATCGGCTACTGAAATTAAATTATTTCCAAAAAAATGAGCCTCATCAATTAAAATTGCATCATATTTAGCTTTGTCAAGCAATTCATAAATATCTTCAATTCGTTTAATTGAAAAAGTTCTTTCTTTTAATCCACAGCGACTTACTATTTCGCTATCAGAAAAACGATTGTCATATTCAGGCTTAATTACTAAACTATTAAATTTAGCATATGATAATGTTCTTAATCTTCTTAGTAGTTCCTCGGTTTTCCCACTAAACATGGGACCTGTGATAATCTCAATCATACCTTTTGAGAATCTTTTATACATAATAAACCTACCTTAAATTCTGTGAGTTATTTATTGTTATAATAATAAATTATTTTCTTATATTACATTAAAATTATTAGTATAAATTTTTTCTTTATTGGAGGTTTTTATGTCATTAAAAGCAGGGATTGTGGGATTACCAAACGTTGGAAAAAGCACACTTTTTTCAGCCTTAACATTAAATGAAGCAGAGTCAGCTAATTACGCATTTACTACTATTGAACCTAATATTGCAATAGTTAATTTAGAAGATTCAAGATTATATAGTTTAGCATCTCTTGTTAATGCTAGAAAAATTGTTCCAGCAACATTTCAATTTGTTGATATTGCCGGACTTGTCGAAGGGGCCTCGAAGGGTGAGGGATTAGGTAATAAGTTTCTATCTAACATCCGTGAAGTGGATGCAATAGTACACGTAATTAGATGTTTTGAAAATGATGATATAGTTCATGTGAGAAATCATATTGATCCATTGGCCGACCTAAAAATAATTAATTTAGAACTAATTTTAGCAGATTTGCAGATGGTTGAAAATGTTCTAGGGCGTATTGGCAAAAAGGCAATTAACTCAAATGATAAGGAATTAAAAAAAGAATATGAACTTTTGGTTAGAATTAAAGATTATTTATCTGATGAAAAAATGCTAAAGGATATTGACTTTTCATCTGAGGAATTGGCAATTATTAAAAATTATCAATTTCTTACAATTAAGCCTACTATTTATGTTGCTAATCTTGATGCAAATTCATACAAAAACCTATCAGAAGCAAAACATTTTTTAAGATTAAAACAAGAATTAGAAAAAAATAATGAATATATAATTCCAATTTGTATAAAAATTGAATATGAAGTATCTAGCTTTTTAAATGAAGAAAAAACAATGTTTTTAAATGAATATAATATCGATAAATCCGGACTTGCCGAACTTATATCTAAGAGTTTTTATTTATTAGATCAAGCTACCTATTTCACTGTTGGAGAAGTTGAAACAAGAGCTTGAGTGTTTAAAAAAGGAATGAATGCGGCTGAATGTGCCGGAATTATTCATACTGATTTTGAAAAGAAATTCGTTAAAGCTGAGGTTATTAAGTGTGATGACTATATTGCTTGTGGTGGTGAAAAACAAGCGAAAGAAGCAGGTAAAATGATGCTAGAAGGCCGAAATTATCTAATGAAGGATGGAGATGTTTGTTATTTTAAGATAGCTAAATAAAATTACAAAAGAAATTTTCATAATGTATTTGTTTATTAAAGACAGGGATAATATATTAATTTTTATTTAATGTTTTAATTTTTAAAATATTAAATTGTAAGAATGAAGTATTTTATTAATGAATATTTTATAAAAAATAAAGGTTAATAATAGAACCAATAGGCCTAAAACTAGTTAGGGTTTTGGGTCTATTTTTTGATATTAAATATGTATTTTTTTGTAAAAAACGCCTCATTTATTGTTGAAAAAATTTAAAGTTTTAAAATTAAGTTAAGGGGGATATATGAAAAAGATAAGTTTTTTACTAGGATTGCCGCTAGTGGTTAGTCCAATATTGGTTATCTCTTATACTAAAAATAGTAACAATACAGATGAAGCATTAGAAATAAAATATAAGGAAAAAGTTGGTGCTTATTGTTTGTGCGATTTTATAAGACTAACAGGGCGACAAGATACCAAAATTAAATTTATATCAGGTAATTTTTTTAATATTGATAAATATAACTATATAGTCGGCTATGAAAATGGTGGTTATTCAATCTTTGATCATGGTAGAGAAAAAATAGTAGAAGTTAATCCTTATTATATTTTTACGCCAGAAATGATGCTAATGTTTCCTAATAAGGATACAATAATATTAAGAAATAGCGAAACATCATTTGATTATACAAATATTCGCGATAGGGATAAACCATTTCCCGTTGACGTTCATAGGCCTATTAAGAAAACCAAAAATGTGACCGATGATTGAAAAGATCAATCTAAAAAAATTGAAAAAAATTTTAAAAATGTTAATTTTAGCAATTTTAATATTTGGAATTTAAACACCGTAAAAAATTCTAGTTTAACAGATTTCAAGAAAAATGGTATAAGAAATGAATACAACGGTTTTTTATATGCTGATGATGAAATTAGGTATTCATGATTTTTTAAATCAAACAACAATAAGGTTTTTGGAATTAATGATGCTAAATATTACACAAACGAAGAAGACTGAGGTGGAATATGCGGCTATATTGCCATAAATCAGATGATACTTTATAATAATTATTTTTTAAATCCTAGATATTTAGGATTTCAAGAAGAAGAAAAATATATAGATAAAACAGAATCCTTTGATGCAGGAATAATATATGATTATGACTCAATGCCATGGGAAATTATAAATGGTGACCTTGTTTATGATTATGAGTATGAAAAAACTCATCAGCTCAGAACATATTTTTCCAATTTAACTAATAATGAAAAAGTTAAATATTTAAAAGAAAATTATTTTTCTCCAAAATTAAATGATGTTTATATGAAAGATCTTTTAGAAAAATTTAAATTCAAGAAGGGTACAACATACTGAAATAGGAAAGAAATTATTAAAAATCTATTAAACAAAAAATATGTTGATTATACATTTAGTTATTGATATAACAGAAGCAATAATATTGTAAATTTTATTAAGGATAAAAAAATACCAGCATTTCTAGTTTCGGATACAAGAGAATTTAAGAATGGTGGATATGAATTGAATGGCGAATCTTCGCATATTTATGTAGCTTATGGAGTTTATGAAGATGGAAGAGCACTAGTTAATTTTAATTGATATGACCAATGAAATCAAGTTATTATTGATACAAACAACATTAAATGGCTTGAATATTTAGAAAATAAAGATCAAGGTGAACTAGGAAAATATTTTTGGGATGGTGCTAATTTTGTTACTGGAAGTGAAATTACAGAAAGATTAAAGGATTGCGAGTTAATAAAATAATGAAAAAGAAAACAAAAATTGCATTAATAGGCGCGCTGGTGCCAACTGTTGTGATTGGTGCTCCATTACTTGGCTTTAGCATATATTCGGTGATAACACATTTAGATCGTCTTAATATGCCAATCGGACCATCAATGCCTCATAGAAATTATTTAGAAGATGTAACCCTTTATAAGGATGCCTTTAAGGGCGATAACATTTTAATTAAAAATCCTTTTAAAAAATATGAATTTAAAACCTCTAATAAAATAGAGGAAGTTAAAAAATATATAAATAGCATTAAGAAAGAGGGTTTTTATGTTATCCCATTGAAAATTAAACTTATAAATACATCAAAAGATAATAAAGGAGATTTTAGAGAAGAATTTGAAGAAAAAATATCAAATTTAAAGGATATAGTGCTATTTTATCTTCCTAAAAAAATGATTACTCAATTTCTACCCTATGGGTTTGAATTTGAGCAATGATATGCTACACCATTTCAGGATTTAGAAGATTTTAAAATTTTTAAAACAAGCTCAGAAGACACTTATAAAGACGTAACAAATTGAAAAAAAACAATTCATTCACCTTATCCCAGTTTTTTACAAACAAGATCTTTTCTTTCAGCTATTAATAAACATAAGGTTAAATATAATGATAAGGAATTGGACATTGCAGATATTATAATAATTGGAATAGATAACGATAAAAAAGATGCAACTTTAAAAATTTTTATAAATAGATACATACCTAGTGATTATTCCAAAATAAAGGAATATGAAGAATTGGAAGCAAAGGATGGTAGCAAAAAAGAGATAAATATTTATAATTTGCATTATTAATAGGTAGTGTAGTAAATTTTGTGTAAATTTATCTCCTGCTTACTTTTTGAGTAAGAGATTTGAGAATAGCTTACATAAATCTAAATTTATTATGTAAAAATAACCAAATAACATAACAAAATCGAAGAATTTAATCTCCTAAATGTTATTTGGTTATTTTAAATTATTATTATTATTATTATTCGAAAATTATTTGCAATTGGTTATAAACAACCCCTCAGTCAGAAACGGATTTCTCTCATTTTTCAACTTGATTTTGAATTGCAAAATAAATTATTTTTATTAAAGAGTCATCAGTAGGAAATGAAGTTTTATTTTTAGAAATTTTTCTAATATTTCTATTTAAATTTTCAATAACATTTGTTGTATAAATTAGTTTTCTAATTTCCGCTGGAAAATTAAAAAAAGTAACTAATTCATCGAAATTATTTCTTCAACTTTTGACTGCATAATTATATTTAAAATCTCATTTTTGTTCAAAAATTTCAAGAAACCTTGAAGCCTCATCCAGGTTGCTGGATTTATAAATATTTTTCATATCTTGGGTAAATTCTTTTAAATCTTTATAGTTAACATGTTTTGTCGAATTTCTTATTTGATGAACTATGCACTTTTGAATTTGTGTTTTAGAATAAACAGCTTTGATTGCTTCGTTAATTTCCGCTAAATTATCACTCGCCATGAGATATATCTCATGAACGCCCCCTTAATTTAAGGTTATTTAGTACTTGAATTCAATATTTTGCACTTTCAGATTCCCCAATTTCGAACCCAAAACATCCTTATATCCTTCCAAAGAGTATCTCATAACTATGTAAACTGACTTTTTAACAAGTTTATTTTCTTCTGTAACTTTAACCTTATTCCATCAATAAAAACCATGGCATAAGTTTTTTCTAAAGGTCGATTTCTTCACTCTGTTATGTGTGGAATTATCTTATCAGTTACTCTGCTAACGAAAGTAGCATCAACTTCAACTCCGTACATTTCTTTAAGAGTTTGAGAGATAACTCTCGTTAAAATTCCTTTTGAATAAAGACCGATAATTTGGCTTTCAATTTTAGAAATATCATACTGGTATTTTGGAACTATTGTTGGTTTAAATTCAGAGTTTCTATCTCTCGGAATTTGAAGTTCAATTTCACCTAAATTTGATCTTAGATTTTTAGAATAACTACCATTTCGATAGTTATCTTTTATCGCTTTTTCATGCTCATATCTATCGTAACAAGGTGTTTTTTGATCTCTTCTTCTAGTATTATTCGAATAAGATCTTTGGTATTTTGCTTAATAATTTCGTAAACTTCTTCCTGAGTTGCTAATTTATATTTATTATATAATTCTTTTGCACTTAGCATTTTAATTTCTTTTTTGGCATATTAAAAAATCTCTTTTTCAATAAGTTTGGTTATTTTTTACAAAAATTAAACTATTTTTCAAATTCTTTAATTACATATGAAGAATTGAATAGATATAATAAACTTCCTCAGTCAAGACCAAAAGTAACGATGTCACCGGCTTTATATTCAATATCTGAATCTTGAGCGTTGATAATCATATGATCTGAAGATCCACCTAAAATTTTTAGTTTTTCATCATATGGGATCATGGCATCAAACATTGTATCCAATTTACCGATTGCCAAAATAATTCTTTTTATATTACCAATGTCTTCAAAATAAGGAACATGTCCAAACGCATCAATTCCACAAGCACCAATTGGCATTGAGCTTTTATAATCAACTTCAACAACTTCAACTTCGCATCTAAATGCATCACGATACATTCCATCAATTGTTTGACGATACATATCTTCAGTACCAAAAATCATTGCAAAACCCATTCTTAAAACATTGATTTCTTCTGGCATACGATTTTCTCACACCATATGTAAACTCAATGAGTTTCCGCCTGACATATGAGTTAATTTGATATTAAGTTCACCCTCAATTTGATGTTGGATTTCAACGAATTGTTTCATTGTTTCATCAGATGGTATTCTAGCACCATAACACCCGAAATTGCATCCTAAACCAATTAATTTAACACCTTTCATTTCATTAATTAATTTAGCTGATTTTAAAGCATCTTCTGGCAAAACACCTTCTCTTCTATCGCCTAAGTCCACCATTAAAACAATTTCATGTGGCTTTTTATTGTTTTTTAAACAATAATCACTAATTTTTTTAATAACATCTAAATTGCCATTTAATGATGAATCACATAATTCAATCATTTTTGGTATTTCAGAAATCATTGGTATTCTTAAAAGTTGTTTGTGACCTGGTATATCTTTATATATTTCAAAATTATCTAGCCGTGAATCTCCAAAGTTTTTTATGCCGGCCTCAGCATATAATTCCGCCATTCTTCTATTTCCACAAAAACCTTTAGTTACTGCTAAAACTTCAATATTTTTAACCTTACAAATTTCGATTGCTCTTCTAACGTTAGTTTTGAATTTAGTTTCATTAATAATAATTTTTGGGTATCCCATTTTTATTCCTTTATTTTAATTTAATTCCTATATTATTTGCTATTTTTAATAATTATAAATTCTTTTTTGCCATTTCTTAATAAGGCATATTTTTGTTCGTAATTTGTAAATTCTCAATTATTTTGCAACATCCTATAGTTTAAAATCATTATAGGAGGTAATGTGAAATATAAAAAAATAGAAATCCGGAATTTAACAGATTTTGAGAAAAAAAGAAAAGATATTTATACCGATATAACTAATTAAAAAATTAAAAATAAACCTAATCGCCATAAAACATGAAGTTAGCCGTTTTACATTTCCTATTAAAATCTATTAATAAGAAATGCTTTACTTTTTTAAAAAAACAAGATACATTTGTAATGCATCTTGTTTTATTAACAATTTTATGATATGGCAGGGGATGCAGGAATCGAACCCGCACAAATGGGTTTGGAGTCCATTGTTCTACCATTAAACTAATCCCCTAGACACATATAAAATTATAATTTATCTTTTTATATTTTTAAAGAAATCTTTTATTTCATTTATTTTGTCAATTTTTTCTCAACTTAAATTAAGGTCATTTCTACCAAAATGACCAAAAGTTGCGGTTGGTAGAAAAATTGGATTTAATAAATTTAGTGTGTTTATAATTCCTTCAACACTTAAATCAAATAATTTATAAACGGCATTAATTATTTCCTGTTCTGTATATTTAGAAGTACCAAAAGTCTCAATATAAATTGATTGTGGTCTAGGCAATCCTATGGCATAAGATAATTGGATTTCCATTTTTTTTGCAATGCCAGCAGCAACAAAATTTTTGGTTATATATCTTGCCATATATGCTGCAGAACGGTCTATTTTGGTTGCGTCCTTACCTGAAAACGCCCCACCACCATGTCTTGCAAAACCACCATAAGTGTCGACAATTATTTTTCTACCAGTCAAACCAGTATCTCCGGTTGGCCCCCCTATTACAAATCTACCGGTGGGATTTATTAATAATTCATAATCTAAATTGAAATTATGTTCTTTTAAAACATAGTCAACGATATTTGTTTTTATAAAGGTTTTAAATTTATCATAATTAAAATTTTCCTCATGTTGAATTGACATTAAAACTTTTTTAATAGTATATGTATTTTTTTTATCATCATATTCAACTGTGACTTGGCTTTTCATATCTGACTTTGCATATGGAAATTTTTTATGTCTTCTTAAATTTTCAGCACGCTTTACTAATTCATGAGCTAGCACAATAGGCCATGGCATATAATACTCATTTTCGCAAGTGGCATAACCAAACAAAATCCCTTGATCGCCAGCACCTAATTCTTTATTGTTGTCCTTGTTTACTCCCTGAGCAATATCAGGACTTTGTTCAGTAATTGCGTTAATTATTTTAAAATCGTTTTCCTTATAGCCTAAATTTTTAAGTATTTTTCATGCTTCCTTAATAGTATCAATATAACCTTTTGTTGAAATTTGGCCACCAATATATATGAGGTCATCATTTGCTATAACGTCGCATGCTACTCTTGAATATTTATCTTGCTTTAATAAAGCATCGACAATTGCATCTGAAATTTGGTCACAAATTTTATCTGGGTGTCCCGCACCCACAGATTCGCTTGTTAATAATCTCTTCATTGTATTTCTCCTTTAAATTTCTATAGCTATAATTAAAAACATAAAAAAACAACTCTATTTTATAGGTTGTTTTTTGACTAAATAAACTTACAAATGATACATGTTAGATTTTTTATAAAAATCTCTGACTATCCACCTTATTCTATACGAACAGGTTGGCATGTTTCATCGCCGTCAAGCTAACAACTCTTTATGTATTTTAATTATGGTAAAAGTATATCATTTTATAAGAGAATTATGCCATTTTCACTGATCGTTTTTTTAGTCTCATCATTTCAAATGCTAACTTGAACTTCACCAATATGTCTTTTTTCTAATAAAAACATTGCAATTCTTGATTGCCCTAGCCCCCCACCGATAGTTAAAGGTAATTTGTTTTCTAAAATAGCCTTATGATATGGACTTATTTTTGCTATTTCATAATCACTTAGTTGATATTGTTTTCTTAGTGAATCACCATCCACTCTAATTCCCATACTGCTTAGTTCCAAAGCGATATCGTTGATTGAATCATAAACAATTAAATCACCATTAAGCATCCAATCATCATAGTCCTTAGCTCTTTTTGAATGTGGCTTATTATCATTTAATAGATAACCAATTTGGTAAATAAAAATAGCTTTGTGTTCTTTTGCTATCTCGTATTCTCTCTCTTCAGGCGAAATATTTGGATAGAGATTATATAGTTCATTTGAACTAATAAAGAAAATTTTTTCTGGAAGTTTTGTTGCGAAAATTTGATAAATTTTATTAATTGTTTTTTCTGTTTCTTTAAGGCATTTATATATTTTTTTAACAACCTTTTTAAGAAAATTAATATTACGATCCTTTTTATTTATAACTAATTCTCAATCTCATTGGTCGACATAAAAAGAATGGGTTTTATCAATATTTTCTTGTTGTCTTATTGCGTTCATATCAGTATAGATACCTTCATAAACGTTAAAATTATATCTTGCCAGGGCATCTCTTTTTCATTTTGCTAGTGAGTGAACAATTTCGATATCTTCATTAATATTTTTAGGTCTAAATATAACTGGTTTTTCTCCTGAGAGACCATCATTTAAGCCACTACTACTTCTTAGAAACATAGGTGCCGATACTCTTGTGAGATTTAAGGCTCTTCTTAATTTATGTGAAAAAACGTCTTTTAGTTTTTCAATCGCAAACTGAGTTTCTTTTAATGTTAAACATGTTTTTTTCATAAAAGAATTTTAACAAATTAAACAAAAAAGTCCATTGAAAAATGAACTCTCTTTTAATTTATATTAAACTATTACTCTTTATCTTGAATTGCTTCAAAACCGGGCATTTTATTACCTTGAATGAATTCGATAGAAGCTCCGCCACCGGTTGAAATAAAACTGAATTTTGATTGGTATCCTAGTTTGTTAATAGCAGTTACTGAATCACCGCCACCGACAACAGAGTAAGCTCTTTCATTATTTGCAATAGCTATAGCAATACCTTTTGTTCCATTTTCAAAGTTTTTGAATTCAGTTACTCCCGCAGGTCCGTTTCAAAATATTGTTTTTGCGGAAGCGATAATTTCGTTAAATAGCTCAACTGATTGTGGGCCAATATCTAATCCCATATATCCATCAGGAATGTTGATATTATCTTTTGTTGTAAATAAAGGAGTTTTATCAGCAAATTCATCAGTGTAAGCATTGTCAATTGGTAAAACAATTTTGTCCTTATATTCAATTAAATATTGTTTTGCCATTTCTACTTTGTCATCTTCACAAATTGATGTTCCCACTTTGTGACCCAATGCTTTTTGGAAGGTATATGCCATTCCACCAACAACTAGAACTTTATCAGCAACATTGAATAATTTTTCAAGTACCTTGATTTTGTCACTAACTTTTGCTCCTCCAATAATAGCAACATATGGTCTTTCGAATCCATCTAATATTTTAGATAAGTGTAAAACTTCATTGTTCATTAATAAACCAAGTGCTGATTCCTTGATGAATTTTGCAATACCTGCCGTTGAAGCATGAGCACGATGTGAAGCACCAAAGGCATCATTAACATAAACATCTCCTAGGCTAGCTCAATATTTTGCTAATTCTTCATTGTTTCCCGACTCAGCCTTATCATTTAAATCCTCAAAACGAGTGTTTTCTAAGAAAATAATTTCTCCTGGTTTTAGGTTTGAAGCTGCCTTTTTAACTTCTTCACCTCTAGTTTCAGGAATAAAGTCCACTTTTTTGCCTAGAATTTCAGAAAACTTTTCTACAACAACCTTTAACGATTTATTTAATTTGTCTTCAGGAGCTTTTATTCTTCCTAAATGTGAAAGCATAATTAGTGATGCGCCATGGTCTAAAATGTACTTGATTGTTGGCAATGCTGCATCGATTCTTTTTGTGTCCATAACCATTCCGTTAGAAACAGGGACATTAAAATCAACTCTTAGAATTACTTTTTTTCCTTTAAGTTCAATATCCTTGATTGTTTTTTTCATTTTATCTCCTATATTTTTTAGTAATTTAATATAAAATTTTTATTAATATATGTGTAATTATAATAAAATAATCTTAATTAATAATCAAACATATTAAAATGATGATTTATTGATTGTTAGGAGAAAGATGGCTCAAAAACAAAAAGATACAAGAACCCTGAATTATGATCCTGAGAGCGATAATATCTCAAGAATCATTACTGAATTTCAGTCATATAAGAAGAATGCTAAATTTTTTAAGGATTATTCTGAGATGGAAATTTTTAATTATTTTCAAAAGATGAGATTTATGAATATTATGGATGAAAGAAATAAGGAAATAATTAAGCAAGCCCAGAATAGACAAACACAATTGCAAATGAAGTATCAAACATATATTGAGTTCGATAGATGATCTGATTCTCCACAGGCAACACAAGCAAAACCAATTAGTAAACTAAGAAGAATTTTGGCAATTATTTTTGTAATAATTATTCAAATCATTGTCTTGATAATAATTATTAAATTAGCAAATGGTAATTCATAAAATTAGATGAGGTTTTTAATGGTTGAATATATTATTTTATTTTTTGTAATCTTTATTTCGGTTGTTTTATCAGTTAATTATATTATTAACATTGTAAATGCTAAGAAGAAAAATAAGTCTATTAAAAAGAGTCTTGGAAGCTCAACTAAAATTAGAATAATTTATCAATTGAGAGAAGCGCTAGAGAAGCTTTCGGCAACAAAAACTGGTGCAATTATAACAATTGAAAATAATGATAATTTAGACCCACTAAGAACAGATGGAATTATTTTGGATGCGAATATTTCTTCTTCGATCTTAATTTCTATTTTTAATAAACATAGCCCCTTACATGATGGCGCGGTTATTATAAGAAATAATAAAATTTACTATGTTGCTACATTTTATAAAATAACTAAGAAGTCAATTGATAATAAATATGGTGCAAGACATCGCGCCGGAATGGGAATTTCTGAAATGAGTGATGCTTCAACATTAATTGTGAGCGAAGAAAACGGTGGTATAACGCTTGCTGAAAATGGCGTACTACAGTCTGTTCCTTTAGAACAATTGCAAATAGTTTTAGGTAGAATTTTAAGGGATTCTAATTAATAGCTATTAATTTAGTATTATTATATTTTGTGATTTTTTGATAATTAAAAATGAAAAAACAACTTAAATTAAATTGAAAAATTTATATTACTTTTTTAAAGTTTTTATAATAAAAGTTTAAAAAAATTTTAAAAATTTTTATTTTTGTTAAAATTATTTCATTACTTATTTACTTTAAAAATCAATGTTAAACGCCTTAATTTGGACAGGACATAGATGAAAGGCTATGCTTAGGTGGTTAAACGCGTTTAATCTTAAAGATTTTAATATCTATAAAAAAATTAAAAATTTATATAGTTAACTCGAAAGGAAAGAAAATGGCAAAAGTAGATTTTGACCGTTCAAAAGCTCACGTTAACGTTGGAACAATTGGTCACGTTGACCATGGTAAAACAACATTAACAGCTGCGATAGCAACAGTTTTATCTAAAAAAGGTTTATCAGAAGCTAGAGATTACGCTTCAATCGATAATGCCCCAGAAGAAAAAGCACGTGGTATTACAATTAACACCTCACACATCGAATACCAAACAGAAAAGCGTCACTATGCACACGTTGACTGTCCAGGTCACGCTGACTATGTTAAAAATATGATTACAGGTGCCGCTCAAATGGATGGTGCAATATTAGTAGTTGCTGCTACTGATGGTCCTATGCCTCAAACACGTGAACACATTTTATTGGCAAAACAAGTTGGTGTTCCTAAAATTGTTGTTTTCCTAAACAAAATTGATATGTTTAGTGATGATGAAAGAGAAGAAATGATTGGTTTAGTTGAAATGGATATCCGTGGATTGCTAAACGAATATGGTTTCGATGGAGACAATACACCTGTTATTGCCGGTTCAGCTCTTAAAGCATTACAAGGCGACGCCGCTTATGAGCAACAAATTATGGATTTAATGGATGCTGTTGATACATACATTGAAGAACCAAAACGTGAAACAGAAAAACCATTCTTAATGGCTATTGAAGACGTTTTCACAATTACAGGACGTGGAACAGTTGCAACTGGTAGAGTTGAACGTGGTGTTTTATCACTTAACGAAGAAGTTGAAATTGTTGGATTAAAGCCAACTAAGAAAACAGTTGTTACCGGTATCGAAATGTTTAGAAAGAACTTAAAAGAAGCTCAAGCTGGGGATAATGCTGGTTTATTACTACGTGGTATTGATAGATCAGAAATTGAACGTGGACAAGTTTTAGCAAAACCTAAAACAATCGTTCCTCACACAGAATTTGAAGCTACAGTTTATGTTCTTAAAAAAGAAGAAGGTGGACGTCACACACCTTTCTTCCAAAACTATAAACCACAATTCTACTTCCGTACAACAGACGTTACAGGTGGAATTGCATTCATCGGACAACGTGAAATGGTTATGCCAGGGGATACAGTTGAATTAAAAGTTACTTTAATTGCACCTATTGCTGTTGAAGAAGGAACAAGATTCTCAATCCGTGAAGGTGGTAGAACTGTTGGTGCCGGAACTGTAACAAAGATTACAAAATAATTTTAGTTTGAAAAATATGCTGCACAATATGTGCAACATATTTTTTTATTTTTTTAAATGTCATCAGAAATTAGGGCATTTATTTTATTTTTCTTCTTTTCAGTGGTTTCCTTTATAACGGGGGCAGGAATGCCTAATTCATTAGAGTTTTTGCTAATTTTATTAATGACTTCGTTTGTATATTTATATGCTTTTCCAATCTTTTTAGATGCTTGTCCAATAGATTCTAAACCATCAATAATATTGTTATTAACAACATTGTATTTATTTTGAATTTCGATAAATAAATCTTTAATTTTTTCAATATCTTTTGCAACTCTATAATTTTGGTTTTGAACAGAGTAACTATATATAAAAGCCATCATAAAACTTGGGCCTATTATTAATATTTTATAATCATTGAATATTGCTGGTATAAAGTTATTGTCTTGAATTAATGTTAGGTGTATGCTCTCAGATGGCAGAAATAATATGGCAAAAGGTGTAGTATTATGATATGGCTTGATATATTTATCTCTAATACTTTTAGCCATTTCTTTAAGTTTATCTCTTAATTTTTTAAGAGCATCCTTTTTATCTACTTCATTTTCCTTATCAATATATTTATTTCATGTATCTAAAGGAAATTTGCTATCAATCGGAATAATGATTTCTTGTTCTTTGCCATCAATAATATTTTTTGACCTAATAACAAAATCTACTTTTTCATCACTTTTTGGATCAATTTTATATTGTTCAAATCAGAGATTATTTTTAAGTGACGGAAAATGGTTTTCTAAAATTTGTCTTAATGAGAATTCACCAAAATTTCCTACAGTTTTATTGTTCGAGAAGGCTTTGTTAAGATCAATAACACTTTTTTGAATAGTGCTAAATTCAGTCATGCCTTTGTTCATTTCATCCATAGAGCTCTTGATATTATTAAAATGTTCATTGATTTGTTTTGTTAATTTATCTTCAAAGTGTTTATCTATTTTTGTTTTAATTTCTTCAAATCACTCACGATTTCTTTTAGTTATATCTTCAAGTCTTGTATTAACATTTTCTCTTAAAACATTTGATAATTTATTTAGATCTTCATTTTGAACCTTATTACTTTCTTTTATAACACTAGCTATTCGAACCAAATTATTGTTGATTATTTCATTATAAGACTTTCCAAATTCATTTATTGTTTTGTTTAATTCATTTTTTAAATTATTTATTTTATCACCAATGATTTCAGTTAAAAAAGCTTTTTGATTTGGTTCTAACTTATCTAATTTTATTTCAATATGGTTATTAATTTCATTTAGATGATTTTGGATTTCGTTTTTTATAATTTCATCAGTTTTTGTTTTTGCCTTTTTAGCTCTTAATCTTTGTGTGATTAAATAAGATAATGTGGAAACTATTCCTATTAGTGCTAATGCACTAATTACAATCAAGGCAATTAAAAGATTATTCATATTTTTACCTCCTTATTTTTAGAATAATGCTATTAATAATTTAAACATAAATAATGTAATATTTTTTGGTTATTTCAAATATTCAAAAAATAGCCTTAATTATTATAAAATTTATTGTAATTATGAAGAAAATGCAAAAAAAAATATTTCTATCATCATTAGTTACATTACCTGTTTTTGCAACTGCACCATTAGTTGTTTCATGTAAAAATAAAAATCAAGTTGAAGAAGATAAAAGTCTTGAATTTAGTGCTATTAAACAAAAATATGAAAAGCTTAATTGAGATGATTTTCTTTTGGCTAAAAAAGTAAAAGATGAAAATATTTCTTATAAGGATTATACTTATGAATCATTCTTTGAGTGGGGTAGTGAAAAACGGTTAAACGCCTTGGATAAAATAGAAATAAATGGTAAAAGTTCTGATTTAACATCAAAAGAGTCACAAGCGTTGGATAATAATATAACTGCTAAAAAATATATTTCTAAGGATTTTATTGATCTTGTTGATAACTATAATAAAATAAAAAATGATGATGAAAAATTGATAGTAATTTTGAGAAGTCAAAAACTCCCCTTGCCTGAAGCAGCCATATTAGTTTGAACTTGGTTAACAAAGAAAAAATATTTAAAAGAAGCCAAGAAAATTGAGGAATTAAAAAATATTAGTAGCAACAAGATTGTTCTATATGGCCATTGGTTTTATAATAGAGAATATGATAAAAATAATGATAGCAATAAAAAGTGGAAAATTGTTGGATATGTTGTCCCCACAATTAGCTTTAGTGCATTATTTTTATATATAATAATAGCAATATTGGTTAAGCGCAAGAAAATAGCTTTTAAAGCTAAGAAAGGAAGAGCTAAATAATGTATGCAATAATTAATAACAAAAAACCTGTTATTTTTAGCGATGTGGATGGTACGCTGTATCGAAATTTTGATTTAAGACCAGATACCGAATATGATATTAGGTTTGCTATTGATAATGGTGCTGATTTTAACATATGCACCGGAAATCCGGTGCAAGAGCGCATGTTAAATTTAGCTAAAAGACTAAATGTGAGATATCTTCTTTGTTCATCTGGTGCTGAAATATATGACGTGAAAAAAGCAGAGATTATTAAGAGCTGAAATATTGAATTCTCTTATTTAGAAGAAGTAATTAAAATTGCAAATGAGTTAAATTTACAAGTTATTTTTTGAGATGACAAAAATTATTTTTATCTAAAAGATGAAAAGATTATAATTGACGAGGTTATAAATTATCATTTTGTTAGTGACAAAAATAAGAAAATGATACCTAAATTATGGAAAGGCGAGTTTATAAAACCTATTAAAATTGAGTTGTATGCCATTGACGATCAGCCATCAACAACACTATATGAAAAAATATATGATAGTATCAAACACCTAAAAGATAAAATGGAAATTATTGTGACCCATTGCAATATAGAAATTAATTCGTTAGGAGTTAATAAAGGAAGTGCCGTTAGATGAATGGTTGAAAATATTTATAGCAATGAAGAAGTAATGCTAAAAGAAGTTATGACTATCGGAGATAGTAATAATGATACCCCGATGTTAAAACTTACTGATTATTCATATGCAATGGATAATTCATCTAATGAAGTATTAAAAATTGCTAAACTTTTTACAAGTGATGTAGCACAAAATGGGTTAGGGGAAGCTATTTTGGACTATTTATATCGATTAAAGAATATTACAAGAAAATATATGTTTCATGAATTTATAAAGGAGAAGTAAAATGAAGGTAACAAGAATTGGACAAAATTATATTTTAAAGGTTAATAATATTAATAAATTATCTCCTTTTTTTAATGAAACTAATGTCAAACTAGTTGATTTTTTGGGCGAAGATCAGCCGTTAGAACTAATCATATCTGATAATTTAACATTTGAGGAATTGGGTAGATTAATTCTATCTTTCTATGGATATAATAAGAATCCATATTATCCAATCTTTGATACAAGTGAATTCGATGAGAAAGAACTTAGAGAAATAACTTTTGAAACAAGAGCTCAAAAAGGCTTGATTGCCAATGTTGATGACTTTTTATTCAAAAAAATAGAATATCTTGATAAGAAATCAAATTTTTTTACAGCAATATTATCTGATTTTTCGGTTGTTTCGTTTGAATTTACTCTTAAGAAGGGTATTAAATACGCTGGAGTATCATTGGCCGAAAGATTTAGCGCTATGCTAAAGCAAAACACAGATGCGGTATTAAAGCATTCATTAAAATTTAATAAAACAAATAGGGTCGAAAATAGCAAAAACACAAGCGTTTTTGGTATGCAACTAGCAAAATCTTTATATGATAATAATTACGTATATGCTTTCCATAATTCTCTTGTTCCTTCTTTTGGGGAAGTTTCAGCTACGACAGAATTTTTTGATTTTGGTCTTCTTTCAAGATTAGAACTTTCAACCATATCTAAAGAAATTTCATCAATTTTTGAATGAAGAAGTAAAGACAAAATATATCAGTCATACTTTGAATACATTGCCCCTAGTTTAAATGACCATGAGTTGCTTAATATGGGTTCAATAGGTAATTTCTTTGGTTCGAAAGAATTATCGGAATCTGAACATAATGATGTAAAGAAAATTCAAGAAATTCTAAGTAATCCTGAAAAATATGCAGAATCTGAGAAAGAAATGATTGAAAAAGTTAAAAATGGTGATTTAGACTTGCCTTTTGATACTTCAAAAATTCAAACTCGCGATGATTTGAGATACGCATTTATAGAAAGTTTCGTTGAGCCTTTAATTGATATGGGAATTGATGAAGCAGAAATCGTTCAAACATTAAAGGAATTTGTTGCTCAGGTTAAACAGGGAACTTTTGTTCCTGGTGTGCCTGCAATGAACATTACGGACTTTGAAGATGAGTCATTTATAAGAACTGTGCTTGAAATATATAGAGAAAAGAAGTCAGGAAGAGAAAAAACAAGAGACCAAGAACAAGAAACGGTAGATGAAGATGAAATAAATTAGGTTAGTTCTTATGATATATTATTTTCATTATTTGCTTGTATTATAGAAATATAAAAAAATAGGCCTTAATTAAGCTAAAAATGGTCTATTTTTTTAAATATGATAATAAATATTCTTAATTTAAAATGGTAAACATTCATTATTAAATAATTAGAAATCAAACAATCCATCATGAATATCGTATTTTATTATAGATATTCATTTTTTAATTTTTTATTTACTATTTAAAAACACTATTTTATTAATATAATTCTATATTATGAAACATAATAATATTATTATTAAAAATGCAAGAGAAAATAATTTAAAAAATGTTAATCTTGAAATACCAAGAAATAAATTTGTCGTTTTCACCGGGCTTTCAGGGTCCGGAAAGAGTTCGCTAGCATTCAACACCATCTATGAAGAGGGGAGAAGAAGGTATGTTGATAGCTTATCAAATTATGCTAAACAATTTTTAGGTGGAACAAAAAAACCTGATGTGGATAGTATTGAAGGATTGAGCCCTGCCATTTCTATTGAGCAAAAAACGGTCCACAATAATCCTCGTAGTATTGTTGGCACAGTAACGGAAATTTATGATTTTTTGAGATTGTTATATGCAAGAATAGCAAAACCTTATTGTCCAAATCATAAAATTGAAATTACAGCGCAAAAAAGCCGAGATATTATTAATTATGTTTTGTCGCAAAATGAGGGTTCTAAAATATTTATATTATCTCCAATAATTAATAATCAAAAGGGCTCTTTTGCTACCACGTTAGCAAAACTAAAAAAGGACGGTTTTCTCAGAATAAAAGCTAATGGTACTATTTTGGAACTAGAAAAAGACCCAATTTTGGATAAGAATAAAAGGTGAAACATCGACTTAATCATTGACCGCTTTAGTTTATCAAATGATAAAGAAACAATGTCACGTGTTGCTGAGGCTGTCGAGATTGCTTTATCTTATTCTAATGGATTGGTGACTATTGAAGTTGTTGGAGGACAAACAAACACATATTCAACAACACATAGCTGTAAATACGGCGATTTTAATATGCCAAAAATTGAACCACGACTTTTTTCATTTAACTCACCAAATGGAATGTGTTATAAATGCAAGGGACTTGGTGTCTTGCAAAAAGCATCATGAGATTTAATATGTCCAGATAAAACAATGTCAATAAATGAAGGTGCAATATTAATTTATAAAAATATCATTAATTCTCGCAATCTTGAGTGGCAGGAATTTGATAGAATGTTAGGCTACTATGGTATTCCAAAAGACGTGCCAATAGGTGATTTATCTAAGGAACATATAAATATTTTAAAATATGGCTCGATGGAGGAAATTTCCTATACTATTATTTCTGAAAATGGAATTAAATATGAACGTAACAAAAGGATTGAAGGTGTTTGTGAAAAAATTGAGCGTAAATACCTTGATACTTCATCAAATGAAATGCGAATGTATTATTCTCGTTATTTGTCTGATACTCAATGTGATGAATGCTACGGAAAAAGATTGAATAAATTTGCCCTTGCTACTAAAATCAATGGTTTGGATATATATGAATTATGCAATATGTCCATTGAAGAACTTAAAGAATTTATTAATAATATAATAATGACTGACCTTGAAAAAGAAATAACTAATCTTATTTTGCAAGAAATAAACCATAGAATAGATTTTCTTATCAATGTTGGATTACAATATTTAACCTTAAATAGAAAAGCAGAAACGCTTTCTGGCGGCGAAGCTCAAAGAATTAGGTTAGCAACACAGATTGGTGCTAATTTAACAGGTGTTTTATATGTTTTGGATGAACCCTCAATTGGTTTGCACCAAAAAGATAATGAAAAATTACTGAATTCATTGCAAAAAATGGTTAATTTAGGTAATTCTTTGATTGTTGTTGAACATGACGAAGATACAATAAGACATGCTGATTTTATAGTTGATATTGGTCCAAAAGCTGGTGAATACGGTGGAGAAATTGTTGCTAGTGGCAATATTCAAAAAATAATGAGTACAAATGAGAGCATTACTGGCCAATATCTTGCAAAAAAACTTGAAATTAAGGTGCCAAAATCAAGGCGTTCTGGTAATGGTAAAGTATTAACATTAAAAAAAGCTACTGCTAATAATCTAAAAAATATAACGCTAAAATTTCCGTTAGGTAAATTTATTGCAATTACTGGTGTTTCTGGGTCTGGTAAATCTTCCTTAATTAATCAAGAATTGGTTAAGGAATTGGAAAACGCGTTGAATAGAAAGGTTTATTATAGCCTTGTTAAAAACGAAAAAATTAATGGATTTTTAGAAGTCGATAAGTTAATTAAAATTGACCAAAGTGCAATTGGGAGAACACCAAGATCTAATCCTGCTACATATACTGGTGTATTTGATGATATTAGAGAAATATTTGCTAATTTAGAAGAATCAAAAATTAGAGGATTTACTAAATCAAGATTTTCATTTAATATACCCGGAGGTAGATGCGATAAATGTGAGGGTGATGGAGTCATTAAAATTGAAATGCATTTTTTACCCGATGTATATGTGACATGTGATCACTGCGATGGTCAAAGATATAATTATGAAACTCTTGAAGTAAAATATCATGGAAAGTCAATAAATGATGTGCTAAATATGACTATCGAAAAAGCATATACATTCTTTATTCAAAAATCTAAAATTAGAGATCAATTGCAAACATTAATTGATGTGGGTTTAGGATACATAAAACTTGGACAAAATGCAACAACATTATCTGGTGGCGAAGCGCAACGAGTTAAATTAGCAACTTATTTGCAAAAGAAACCTACTGGTAAATCGTTATATATTTTAGATGAACCAACAACTGGCCTTCATTCTTATGACGTACAAAATTTATTGAATGTTTTGAATAGAATTGTCGATAATGGCGATACAGTTATAGTTATTGAACATAACCTCGATGTAATTAAGAGTGCCGACTATATTATTGATTTGGGCCCTGATGGAGGTAAGTATGGAGGCAATATCGTTGCAACTGGAACACCTGAACAAGTTGCTGATGTTAGCTACTCATATACTGGCCAGTATTTAAGTAAGATATTAAAATCATCATAAAAATTTATTAAATTAAAATATAATTTTATATAAATTATATATAAGTAATTCTTTATTATTTTTTATTATGAAGGGAGAAAGTATGAAGGATTATGCAGGCGTTAGTCTTCAAGTTGGCCCTTTTCACGTATATTCTTTAACTTTAATGTTAGGTATGATATGTGCAATACTGACAGTTGCTTATTTCTGAAGAAGAGAAAAATATTCCTTTGAACAATTAGCAATTCTAATTTTTATTGCTTTGCCTACCGCTATTGTTGGTGCGAGATTTATCTTTGTCGTTCAACAACTAATCGAACATAGAGGATGACCAAATGGGCCTTGATATACAATATTTTATGTATGGCAAGGAGGTTTATCTATTCATGGTGGGGTTATTACTGCTACAATTTGTTGTGTATTATACATTGTATTTTTAAAAAATCCAAAGAGGATAAATTTAAGAAAAGCATTTTCTATTATTTTACCTGCCGTTTTCATTGGTCAAGCTATCGGTCGTTGAGGAAACTTTGCTAATCATGAAGTTTATGGACAAATTATGTCTGAAACATCGTTTGCATTTAAGATATTACCTAAGTTGATTAGAGACCATATGTTTATTAATGGACACTATCGTCTTCCATTATTCCTATATGAATCAATTGCTAACTTATTTGCTTATATCTTGCTTGTTTGAATTTTAAACAATTACAACTGATTAAGACCCGGAACCACTGGGGCATTATATATTATTTTTTATGGAATTCTACGTTTCGGAATGGAACCATTACGTCAAGATAATTATGGTATCTATAAGGTAATTTCAGCTTTATATATGGTCGTTGGTACGGTTTTATTAATTCTATTCGAATTTGTAATTAAGCTAAACTTTAATGTTTATAAGGTGTATAAATATAAGAAAGAATGAACTCATAAAATATTCTACTTTATTGTTTATGAACCTAAAAATGACAACAAAGGTCTATTAAGAAGAGATCTATTAAGTCGTAAAGAAGCAGAGGATCAAAAAATAACGTTAGCCTAAAAAACTAATGTTTATTTTTTTAAAAAAGGAGAAAAATGAAAAAAGTATTTGATGTTTTAATTATTGGTGCAGGTCCAGCTGGTTTAACAGCAGCTTTATATTTATCTAGAAATGAGTATAATGTAGCTTTTATTGAATCATCTGTTCCCGGCGGTAAAATCGCTCAACAATCTAAGATTGAAAACTATCCTGGTTTTGATTTTATAAGTGGTTTTGAATTAGCAACAAGTATGTTAAATCAAGCAAGAAAAAATGGAGCCAAATATATTTATGGAAAAGTTGTAGAAATTAGGAACATTAGCGATAATGAAAAATTAGTTATTTTAGAAAACGGCGATGAGTATTATGCACAAGTTGTTGTTATTGCTAGTGGAATGACTAATTTAGTACCATTATCAATTGAAAATATTGAGAAGTTTAGGGGACGTGGAGTTTCTTATTGTGCTGTATGTGATGGCGCCTTATATAAAAATGAACCATGTGCAATTATTGGTGGAGGAAACTCAGCATTTGAAGAATCGACTTTTTTAGCAGCAACCGCATCAGAGGTGCACATTTTTGTAAGAGACATAGTTAGAGCTGAAGCAAAAATTATTAACGATGCAAAAAAGCATGAAAATATTTATATTCATTATAACTCTGAAATATTAAAACTTCAAGGTGAAGATAAATTAGAAAGTATTATTGTCAAAATTGATGGAAATATTCAAGAAATGAATATTAAGGCAGTTTTTCCTTATATTGGTTTTAAGGCTGCGACATCGTTTATTTCTAACAAAGAAATGTTAGATGAGCGTGGTTTTATAATAGTTGATAAAAATATGGAGACACAATTCAAAAATATCTTTGCTGTCGGTGATGTTGTAGCTAAGGATATTAGACAAATTACAACCGCAACTAATGACGGCACTATTGCGGCAAGAGTTATTTCCTCACGTATTATCAAATAATAAGTATGTCAAAGAAAACAATTTTTAAAATTATTCCTACGATTTTTTCGCCACTTAGCGTGGCTTTTTGTAATTCTTGTCAAGTCAGTGAAGATGATAATGTTAATTTAATGGTTCCGTTTGTAGAAACCCATGAAAAGAAAGCATTTGCCACTATTGTAGAGTTAGTTAATAAATTCAATGATACCCTTGATTCAAAATATGCCAATCACAAGATTAGAATTCGCAACTCATTTGACAAAAAAAACATTAATAATAAAGTTATTTTAGAGCTAAATATCAAAGATAGTAGAACACCTTCCTTAATTCTTTCCTACCCTTCTATTGTTTCGGCTATTCATTATAATAACCGATTAGTTGAACTAACCGATATTGCAAAAAAGAGCAATATTGAGAAAAAGATTTTAGATTATAATAATCGTCTTGGTTTTGATAATCAAAACGAAATTTTTAGCCTACCTGTTGGCATTAGTTCAGAGATGCTTATTGTCAATAAGAGATTATTAATTAATTATTTTTATTCAATTTATGACAAAATCAAAGAATCATCAGAACCTTTTTTAGCTAGATTTAAAAATTTTAAAATTATTAATATAATAAGAAGTTTTATACCAACTAGTGCAGATAAAAAAAATGAGGAATTAATTAATTATTTAAGTAATAAAATATTTTGCTATGATGATATGTTTAATGAGTTTGTTGATCTTATAAAAAAAATGGAAATTAATGAGGATAATACAAGTATTTTATTTGTTAAACATATCGAAAATTATATTTTTGAGACCTTATTTAAAAAAGCTGGATCTGACTTTAATAATTATTTTCTTAAATACAATCAAGATTTTAAAATAGATTATGCCAATATTTTTAAAATAAATAGGAATGAGTATGAGGAATTTAGAGAAACCCTTATAAATTTCTATACTGCCCTAAAATCAAAAAAAATTGATATTGATGTTACAAAAAAAATAACTATTGAAGGGCTACAAGACCAACTTTTTACGTTCATAACAACTAGAGCATATAAGTATAATTTAAAATATTTCTTAAATCATCAGGATGATTTTTTGATTTTAGATGTGCCTCATCGTAAAACTAAAGAAGATAAAAAAGGCTCATTTTTTATCCAAGGTTTATTTCTCTCTGCAATCAAATCGGCTGTAGGCGCGAAAAATGAGGTCATAAATCTTTTTTTAGATTGAATGTATAATCAAAATAATAAGCATGAGCAAATTGTTGATGGGAGGCCTCTTTATTTAACGCCAATTGAATATTTGAGCTATCAACTTGATTATATTTTTCCTACAAAAAATTTTAAAAATGAGATAAAAAAACACAACTATTCAAATACTGCGAATGATTTAGTTTTAAAAAATATATTTGATAATGACCTGATCCCCTTTAGTGATCTCATCGATATAAAAGAATCTAAATTTAGGGAATATATTAAAATATTAGTTGAGAATAACCTTATTGAAAAAATAAGAAGGGATATATCACCAAAACAAGCAATAGATGAATTTCTTGTTAAGCTAGAAGAACTTATAAAATAAAGGATAAAAAATATGAAGCTGAAATTATTTCCTAATTTCTATGAATCTACAAACAATAAAATAAATAGCAATTTCGTTAGTAGAAACAATCACATTATTGCTAAAATTAAGGCAGGATATGATAACTTTAATGAGGTTACTATTAAATTATTAGGATTTGCTATTAAGAATGTTTTATCTAATGTTAGCAAGGATAAAAAATCAATTTTAATTGCAAATGATGGCAGCCATAAATTTTTAGCTTTTTTTGAAAATGAATTAATTGATAAAATCAATGGTGATCATATAGACTCATATGGTTATGAGAAAAATGAGCCTGTTAGCAGAGCATTTTGTTCATTTACAAACAGTGTTAGCGAAGCTTTTGTGGTCATCATATATCTTCATAAATATGATAATAATAATTTTGCTATTTCGTTATATGGTAAGAATAATGAACCATTAAATCATAAAATAATTGAATATATTCTAGACGAATATACAAAAGTATCAATAGACTTAGTTAAGGATAGCAATACGCAAATGCGTAATTTAAATTTTAGGAAAATATTAAAGGAATACACTGATTTTCTTTTGAGTAAAAACTTTACTAAAAACGCTAATCATATTCTCAAAATAGGTGTAATTTCTAGCGCGCTACAAGATTCATTTGTTAAGAAAATTCTTGGAAAAAATGATATTGCTTATACAGTTTTAAAAGATACATTTAAGCTTGATAAGCCTAGTTATTTGAAATTTTCAATTTTTAAACTTGCATTGCTTAAAAATGTGGATTATATTTTTAAATTTTCGTTTGACTATGAAAAGGTCTATTTATATAGAAGAAATAATAAACAAAAATATTTTATTCAATATGATTTGGTTGATATCTCTGACCTTGTGATAAATTATTTATCCTTTACTAATAATTACACAAATACAAACAATGACTTTAAAAATTTAAAAAGTATTGCTACATCAAATCTTTGCAAGAAGGAGAATATTACAAACATAGCTAATAAATATAAAATTAACCTTGGTTTTAGTTGAAAATTTGATTCAAAAAATATAGAAAAACCTGATTTTATGTTTTTTAATGAAGATTATCAGGTTTATTTTAGTAATGATAAAAAAATCAAGTATGATGCATTTTTATTTTTTAATATTTTAGTCGATATGTTAAATTATTATCAAACTCAAGAAATGAGATATGATGATATATGTGACCAAAATTTGGACCTATCAAATAAATTGATTATTAGTGAATTTGTTTATGATTGTCATCCATCAAATGTTGTTGACTTTGAGACTAAATTATATATGCAGGATTCAATTGCCCAATTAAAAGTTAGCACAATTGAAGATGTTAGAAAAAATTTTAAGGATAGTGATACAAAGTATGTTGCAAAGTTTAATTTTGAGCAAAGAGAATGAATGGCTATTAAATATGACGCTAAATACGAAAAATTAATTTTTGTGATTCAAGAAAAAAACAATACTAGAGGTAATATTGCAAAAAAAATCAAGAAGTTTATGTATAAATTTACAATAAAATATGATAAACCATTGATTAATTTGGCTGAATAAATATTTCTTGCGAAAATAATTAGTTATTGACAATAAAAATAAGGTATAATTGTAAAGCATTGACAACAGCATAAATAATATTATTTAAAAGTTTTTTCTTTGTTTTATAAATTTGATAGTAAGGAAGCTGTTTAACCGAAATCATTAGAGAAAAAAATATAAATTAAGAATTATTTAATTGTCTTTGCATATTGAAAGGAAAAAAATATGTCAAGATTCTTAGGATCAATTTTTAAAAAATCTAGAAGATATGGAACATCGCTTCTAGAAAATAATAAAGAATTCACAAAGGGTAAGAAGAGAATGACTGCACCTGGTCAACATGGTGCCAAAAGATCAAAACCTTCTGATTACCAATTGCATATGTATGAAAAGCAAAAAGTTAGATTTATGTATGGTTTAAATGAAAGACAATTCAAAAATCTATTTACTATTGCCGCTAGAAAAGATGGTGTTACAGGTATTAATTTATTGCAACTAGTCGAATCTAGACTAGACAATCTAGTATTTAGAGCAGGATTTGCTCGTACTAGAGCTCAGGCTAGACAATTTGTAAACCATAATCACGTAGTTGTTGATGGACATAAGGCAAACATACCTTCAATGATTATTAAACCAGGTTCTGTAATCGAACTTAAATCTTCATTAGAAAATAATGCAAATGTTAAAGACGCTCTTGAAGTTATGACATCCGCTGCATGATTAACTCGTGATGGGAATAAGTTTACATATACAAGAATGCCAGAAAGAAATGAGTTTGCAAAAGAAATTGATGAATCATTAATTGTTGAATATTACAACAGACGTTAAAATTTGCGCTTCGGCGCATTTTATAATTTATTTTAGGACATTTGTTAATGTTGCAAATAAAGCAGTTTATTCAAAGTGTTTTTTTTGGATTAATTTAATATAATAAAATGCTTGCAAATATAGTATAATAATAAAGCCATGAGAACGGTAACCTTGTAAATTGGTCAGGATAGAGATATAGCAGCCATATCGAGAAGTGCAGTGTCTTGTGGTTTTTTATTTTAAGGAGAAAGAAATGATTTGCACACGTTTATTAAGTCCTATAAAAAATCAAGAAGATTATGATATATTACCAATTCTTGATTTAGGTGATTTTGTTATTTATAAAAAAATTGCAAAATCTCCGTTTTATAATTCTATTGATTATGAATCATACATAAGCAATGAAGAAACTCAATATAATTTCTACTTTGAGGAAAGTTTATATTTCATTTGTTCTTATGAATTGTTTTATAGTCAGTTTAATAAAGATGCTGTTTTTATTAAAAATATCACTGCCAATAAAAAAATTTCTTATTTTAAATTAAAGCAGTTAAAAAAAATTCGTGAAATAATAAATAATGATGGAAAAGGCGGAACATTAATTACGTTTAAATATAAAGAAAATAATTTTTGACCATTTTATGTTTTTTGCGATCAAGAAATTGCTGAGAAAGAATTTAAATATCTATTAGAAACAGTATATAAATGTGACGTTAATGCAAATATTAAGCTCCATGAAAATTATTTCATTAAAATAAAAACCGCAAATGATGCTTTTTTAAGCAAAGAATCATCAGTTTATCATTATGTCCATAATATTATTGGGATTAATATTGAAAAAGCCATTTATGACTTGGAATCAATAAATTAAAAAGTCCAAAAGGACTTTTTAATTTATTATTTTTGGTACCTTATTCCTAATTGAGGGCCTGTTTTTAATCAGTTACAATTTATTTTTGAAAAAGAAGATTAAATAATTAAAATATCCCAACAACATATTTGGAAGAAAATTTATCAAATTTTGTCATGTTGTTTGGTTGTTTTTGCATAATAAATTTAGATTTGTGTAATTGCTATACTCAAATCTCTTACTAAAAGGTTGGCTAGTGATTAATTTACACAAAATTTTCTACATTACTGAAAAAATTCTTTTATTTTAACTTAATAAACTTCATAAAAATGGAATATTTATTTTTTTATACTTAAAGTGGGAAATACGGGAATTGTTTATCTATATATAAATCTTTAAAAATTTTAGTTATTGTCAAATATTGCCCGGTATAAGCAACGAATGATATTTTTTTATCATCTTCTAATAATATACATATTTATTATCACCTTTTATAATCATTTTGACATTTTTAGGCATTTGAACTCTTTGGCCTTTTAGTATCATTTTTACCTCATTTTTCTTTAGTGTATTTATAACTAAATTATTATATATTTGAGGTCAAAAAAAGTAAAAAATGCTGATTTTTTTAATAAATCAGCATTTTCCCCTTATTTTAGTTATAAAAAATGTTAAAAGTTTAAGTTATTAATTTATGAAAATCATTAATTAATGTTGCAATAAAATATTTTATTCAAAGAACGGTGCATGTCTTTGAGGAAATCCGTCTTTATCTAATAGAACGTCTTTTAGTAGCGTATCCTTATATTTTGTTTTAAACTCATTTCATAGTTTCTTAGCAACTTCTTTTCTTTCATCAATAGTTAGAGCAATTTTATCAATTCATATATATTTGTTTTCTTGACTAATTACATTTTCTGATGCTTCAGCAACCATTGAAACTCAATATTCAACAAAATCAATTTGTGAACTTGATCTTCAGAAATCCCTTGTATTAGTTCTTTTTCCGATTAGGCTAGAATCAATATCAAGAGCTACTTTTTCTTTGCCGTTTATATTAGGAGTTTCCTTAAATTTGTTAAATTGCGCATCAAGTCTTGATTTTTCATTTTCATCCAAGAATGGATTTAATTTTAAGTCTTTAATAAATTGTAGATAGTCATAATCAAGTTTCTTTAATCTTCTGGCATTAAAGAATATATGTTTTAGATAATCATTTTCTGCTTTTATGGCTTGTTCGCGTGTTGTCCCTTGATTTGTAAATATTGATTTAATATGCTTAATATGATCGCTCGCAACATTTACTGGGAATGGGCCAGCTTCAGGGGGACTTTGTGTAGAATGTTTTTCAACTCTTTCAATAAAGAATACTACTCAATTTTTTGTTTTACTATCATCTTCTCAACGCTTAGCAAAATTTTCTACTTCCTGTTTAACTTTTTTATATTGATCTATGGTTGTTGTTTGATAAAGTATTTTATTTTGCAACGCCATTCCTTTATTTCTGAATTCACTTTCAGCGGCATGATTTCCTATTCCTTTAATTACTTGTATTTTTGCAATAATTGAGAATAAGGCTTTCTTCATTTCACTAAAATCCTGGAAGGTTTGAGTATAATCGCTATTTATTATGGTTCCCCCGTTTGCATGTTGCAATTTTAAGTCATTAAGTTCTGCGGCTTTTTGACGATCTATATCATTTTTTATAGCATCTAGTTGTTGCTTAGTAGTTGCGTCAGTAATTCTCTTGTTTAGCATTGATAATTCCGAACTATTTAAACCTCCTCTACCAGTTTGACCATTTCCATTTGGGTGGCCAGATAGGTCAAATAGTTCAAGTTTTGAAACTTCATCTTTTAGTTTATCTTTTTCCTTAATTAAGTTAAGTTGTTGCTTAACCATATCTAGGTCTGATTCACTATCGATGTGTTTTAGTTGGTTTATTAAATCTTTTTTATCTGCCGAATCCTTTTGTTTTTCTATTTCTTTTTGAATATTACCTTTTTTCTTTTCTAATGCTTCACGATGTTTCATTATAGCCTTACCGGTAATATGTTTAATACCACTATTTTGGCCATCGATACTTATGGTGCTATCAAGCTCTCTTTTTAAATTTTCTTTTTCTTTATTATCTGTTAATTTATCAATAGCGTCAAGAGCCCTCTTAACAGCGTCTTTTATCTTCTTATTATTTTCATTTAATCTATTAATTTCATCAATTGATTGTGCTTGATCAATTTGGCGTTTCAAAGTTTCATTCGCGTGAGATTTGTTTCCACTAGGATAGTTAATTTCGTCGACAATTTTCTTAGCTTCATCTTTAGCTCTTTGAAGTTCCTTAGACCTTTGCTTAATTTCTTTTTCTTTTTGATTTTCTGCATCAGTTTTAATAGTATCAAGGTTTTTAATACTATTTGTTGAGTTAT
>NZ_JBSQAW010000004.1:0-55561 GCF_053851555.1 Mycoplasma sp. 3398
AGATTTTAAACCATAAGTTTATTTACGGGTGGATCTTATATGATAATTATATATATATATATATATATTGATAAAAAGGTTAAAAATTCTTTAATAACCATTGAATATATGAAATATTTTAACTAATAAATTAACAATTATGTCTATAAATTCATACATATATTTATTTTTAGCAAATAAATAACCTTCATTAAAAAGGTTTATAGTTGCGATTTTAAAAAATAAAAAAGGTGAGTTTAACACCTTTATTAAATTTTTTTATTTTAAATATTTACTTTTTTAGGATGGATTTTTAGTTGAAATCAATAGTTTTTGAATCTTCTTTTAGCTTTTTTAGCCTTTTTTGCTGTTCATCAATTATCTTATTGATAAAATTGTGCATTTTTTCAACGGCATTATATGGTCTAATATAAAACGGTTCATATGGATTTGATATATATACCTTAAATTGAATTTTTTCTCGCAATTTTTTAAAGGCTTGTTCACGATATTTAATAAGTTCTTCCTTAGGATAAGTAATACCAATATTAGATAAATCAGATTCCTTTATTACTTTTCCATCAGAGGTAATAAATGTATTTCCAAAATCTTTATATTGTGAATATGTTTTTTCTAAAGTTTGAACTTGTTTGATATACTCTTTAACTAAATTAGCTCGTTGTTCAACATCTCAAAGAGTTGTTGTGTCGTCAATTGGACGATTTATCATATTGAAATAATCATAAATTTGATCTTCAATTTCTTCTATTTGAATTTCCAAAACATCTTCAAAAAAATTTTTAACCTTATTAATTTCGGATTCAACAAAACCACTAAATTTAGCACTTATTTCATCTTCCAATTCTTTATGATTTTTTGTATCCTTCTTTAAATCTCTTAATAAAGTATCTTTTTCTTCCTGAGTAAATGGCAATTTTTTACCACTAAAAACTTCGAATAATGCATTTATTTTTTGATCACTTGTTATTATAAAAGGTTCATCATCTTCATCTCAAGGAACATTGTGTTCTGGTTCATTTGGAAACAAAACTATTCCTTTATCATTGTTTAATAAAAAATCAAAACCTTGCTTGCCTTCTTTTGATCTATCATAATGTTTATATAAATTCTTGTAATAAAAATTATCAATTACATTCTTAATTTCTTCATTAGTTGGGTCACTAAGATCAATTTCAATTTTTGGTGCTTCGTTTTTTATATTATTTATAAGATTATTGTTAGTATTGATTGAATCAACTGAGTCTAGATTAATTGCATTCTTAATTAATAGATCTTTAATTGGTTTATTTTGTTTTATTAAGTCTGTAAGAACTTCTTTTGAATGATGTTTCTTTAAATCTTCATAAACAATTTTGGTATTATTGCCAAACTCTTGATTTTTATCTTTATTTGGAGTTTCTGGTTTCTTTGGTTCTGCTGGTTTTTCTGGCTTGCTTGGTTCAATTGGTTTTTTTGGTTCTTCTGGTTTAGCAGGATTTGCACATGATAGAGCTATAATTGGTGTTGCCAAAACAGGCAAAAATCCTAGAAAAAGTAATTTGCTTTTTTTCATTTTTTTTCCTTTCAATTTAGTATTTTTTATAATTATATGACCAACCAAAAAAAAAAAAAAATAGCGCTTTTTTTAAAGAAAAATCATATTTTAAATTAAAAATTTATGGCTAATTTAACTTACTATACACTTTTTTTCCATCACTTAATTTTTGTATAATATTTCTAATTTTAGGCTTAAAAAAACTAAAGTTTTATACTGTCATAAACCAATGCAAATAAAAACATAAATAATTCATTAATACATATTAATAAAAAACGCGATAAAAAAATGAAAGTCACAAATTAAGCTTAAATTAAACATAAAATAAATAGTTTATATATTAATATTTAAGAATTTTTTAACCGATATTTCATTTTTAAAAAATATATACTTTAATAATATATGTTATCGGCCTTGATTATACTCATTTTTTGTTTCACTAGAGGCATTTATAATAATTGATACACGAAATAAAATAATAAAAAACTCAAATCATTATTTGTGACTTGAGTCTAATTATTTTATTTTGCCTAATGTATTCTTATTTTTGGTTATTATCTAAATTTCCTTATTTAATTAGAATGTTCAATATTTTATTTTCAATATAAATAACTTTAATCACTTGCTTGTCTTTTAATCATTTTTTAATTGAATCAAGCTGCATTGCCTGCATAACAATTTCATCATTGTTCCAAATTGGTCGAATTTCTAACTGACCACGCAACTTTCCGTTAATTTGTACACCAATTTGCGGATTTTTTTCAATAATTAAATTAGTTTTGGCAATTGGTCATTTTTGGTAAAATATCGATTTTTCACCAATCATTTCCAAAAATTCTTCTGCTATATGAGGAGCGAAAGGTGAAAATAAAATAGCAAAGTTTTTAATAATTTCTAATGAATTAATTTTTTCAATATTCACAAGAAAATTAATAAAGACCATAAACTTGCTTATTGCTATATTAAACTTATATTTTTCAATATTTTCACTAATATCCAAAATAAGTTGATTAATATTGCTATCAAGTTCCTGATTTTCGTCAGTTATATCGATGTTTTTTCTTAATTTATCAACAATAAGATAAATTCTATCGAGTCATTTTCTAATTCCGTTGAGAGAATCTGTATTTCATGACTTTGGCTCAGTTAAGGGGCCCATAAACATCTCATATAACCTTAGGGCATCAGCACCATGTGATTCAACTAGACCATCAGGATTGATGACATTGCCAAGAGATTTTGACATTTTTTGTCCATCTGGTCCTAAAATTAAACCTTGGTTTATTAACTTTTGAAATGGTTCCTTGGTATTGACAATGCCTAAATCATATAAAAATCTATGTCAAAATCTAGCATATAATAAGTGTAATACGGCATGCTCTTGGCCGCCAATGTATAAATCCACTGGCAACCATTGATTAAATCTTTCCTTTGCTTCTTGACTATCAAGCGGCAAATATGTTCCGTCATCATTTTTTAAAATATAGGCCAGAAAATATCAACTAGACCCTGCTCATTGGGGCATTACATTAGTATCATGTCGATATATCTTATTATCAACTTCAACATATAATCAATCCTTAATGTTGGCAAGCGGTCCTTCTGTTGAGCCTGATGCTTTAATATTATTAACCTCAGGAAGTTTTACTAAATTATCAACTAAATAAATTTTATTATTTTCATCAAATAAAACCGGAAACGGTTCGCCCCAATATCGTTGACGTGAAAATACTCAATCTCTCAATTTAAAATTAGTTTTATTATCAACGACACCCATCGCATTTAATTTATGATAAATAACTTCTGTTGCTTGTGCTTTTTTAAGGCCATTTGCGATATCAGAATTAATATGTTTAGAATCGTCAACAAACGGTAACTTCTCCGCTTCTAATACTTGTTTAATAGTTAAATTATATTTTCTTGCAAACTCATAATCCCTGGCATCATGAGCAGGAACAGACATTATTGCCCCTTCGCCATAACTCATTAAAACATAGTCAGAAACTCAAACCGGAATATTTTCATTTGTTAGGGGATGGCTAACATATGCCCCAGTGAACAAGCCTGTCTTGTCTTTATTAAGTTGTGTTCTTTCAAGGTCGTTTTTTGTTTTTGTTATATTTATATAATCGATAATTAATTTCTTATATTCATCTGTACAAATTTCTAAAAGCAATGGATGCTCAGGACTAATAATAATCGATGAAACACCATAGATAGTATCTAATCTGGTTGTGAAGGTTGCAATATTTTTCTTTGAATTTTTAAGATTTCATCTAACAATATGACCTTGTGATTTTCCGATTCAATTTTTTTGTAATAATTTTAAACTTTCGGGTCAATCAAGGCTAGCCAATCCCTCTAGGAGTTTATCAGCATATTTAGTGATCTTTAGGACTCATTGCTTCATCGGCTTCTTGACGACAGGAAAATTACCGCGCTCCGAAACTTTTTGCCCGTTAATTTCAATAATTTCTTCGTTGGCCAATACTGTGCCCAATCCTTCGCATCAATTAACGTCAATTTCCTCAATTGAAGCAAGTCCATGTTTATATAATTCCTTAAAAATTCATTGAGTTCAGATATAAAACTTGGGATCAGTAGTGTTAATTTCTTTATCATAATCATATGAAAATCCCATTAGTTTTAATTGTCTACGAAAGTTATTAATATTTTTTATTGTGAAGGGGGCTGGGTGGTTTCCAGTCTTAATTGCATATTGCTCAGCAGGTAACCCAAAAGCATCTCAGCCAATTGGATGCAATACATCAAATCCGTTTAATCTTTTGTAACGTGAAATTATATCTGTTGCAGTATAGCCTTCAAGATGTCCAACATGTAAACCAGACCCCGAAGGATATGGGAACATATCAAGAATATAGGCCTTTTTATTGCTTTTTTTTGTTGTCTTAAATGATCTATTTTGTTCTCAAAAATCTTGTCATTTTTTTTCTATTAGTTTATGGTTATACATGTTATTAATTTTACATTAATATCTTTTTTTACAAATATAATGTTGTTTAATTTCTTACAAAAAACATTAGCACTGTTTTTACATAAATTATTGTAAAATTTAATATATTATTTTTAACTGTAATACAACAAAACAATAAAGGAAAAAATATGGCTGAAGAAAGTAAAGATTATAAAGACACATTATTAATGCCACAAACAGAATTCTCAATGAAAGCAAATCTTGCTGATAAGGAAATTATCTTCCAAAAAAAATGAGAAGATGAACAACTATATCAAAAAATTTTAGCTTCCAACAAAGGGAATAAAACATTTGTTTTGCATGATGGACCTCCATATGGGAATGGGAATATTCATGTTGGTCATGCGTTAAATAAAATCCTTAAGGACATAATTGTACGATTCAAAAATATGCAAGGCTTTTATGCTCCATTTACACCCGGTTGAGATACTCACGGGCTTCCTATTGAACACAAAATGTTAGTAGAGCGAAAAATGACTGCAAAAGATTTTTCAGTTGTGGAACTAAGAAGAGCATGTGAAGAGTATGCCCTAAGTCAGGTTGCAAAACAAATGGAACAATTTAAAAAGCTTTCATTGCTAACTGATTTTAAAGAAATTTATGTTACTTTAGATAAAAGATTTGAAGCACAACAATTAAGACTTTTTAAAAAAATGCTATTTGATGGTTTGATATACAAGGACCTAAAACCAATATATTGATCGCCTTCTTCACAATCTGCCCTAGCAGAAGCTGAAGTTGAATACGCAGACCATATTTCACCATCAATATTTGTTGCCTTTAAGATTACAAAAGGCAATAATATTGTTTGTAAGGATGAAAAACTAATTATATGAACAACTACTCCGTGAACATTAATTGCAAATTCAGGTGTAGCTATCAATTCAGAATTTGAATACATCAAAATAAAAGTTAATAATATTACTTACATTTTAGCCGAAGGCCTAGTTGAATCAGTTGCTCAACAATGTAAATGAGAAAAATATGAAATTATTAGAAGCAGTTTCAAAGGTAAAGACTTATTAGGAATAAAATACGAAAGTCCAATTAATAAACTAATTTGCCCAGTCGTTGAGGGGCACCATGTTACACTTGAAAATGGGTCAGGATTAGTCCATATGGCACCTTTATTTGGCGAAGATGATTTTATTATTGGAAATAAAAACAACCTTGAAAAAATTATGCACGTCAATGATGATGGGACATTAAATGAAAAAGCACTTCAATTTAAGAACATTTTCTATGATGATGCTAATCCATTAATTGGTAATTTCTTAGAGGAAAATAATTTGTTGCTTGGATTCAAAAAGATAAAACACTCATATCCTCATGATTGAAGAACCCATCTTCCAATTATGTATCGCGCCACTCCTCAGTGATTTGTATCTGTTAAAAAGATTAAAGATAAAATTCTAAATGAAATAAATAATGTTAAAACATATAACGAGTGATCAAAAAACCGTCTTGAATTAATGCTTGAAAATCGCGATACTTGATGTATTTCAAGACAACGAAGTTGAGGTGTTCCTATTATTGTTTTTTATGACAAAAACAAAAATCCAATATTGGAAGAAGAAATATTTGACTATGTCATAAATCTTATAGAAAAACATGGCTCAAACATATGATATGAAAAAACAGCAGACGAATTATTACCTAAAAAATATCAAAAACTTGGATACACTAAGGAAAATGATATTATGGATGTTTGATTTGATTCAGGATCAACTTCACTAGGCGTTAAACCAGCTGCTATTGAGGCGCCATTTGACTTATATCTTGAAGGTTCAGACCAATATCGTGGTTGATTTAATAGTTCAATGATAAATTCGGTTGCTTGAAGAAATAAAAGTCCCTTTAAGTCATTTCTATCGCATGGTTTTACCCTCGATGGCAAGGGGCGCAAGATGTCTAAATCATTAGGAAATACAGTTGACCCGCTAGAAATAGTAAAAAAATATGGTTCAGATATTTTAAGATTATGAGCTGCAAACTCTGAATACACGGCCGATATTACAATTGATAATAAGATTTTGGAACAAAATGTCGAAATTTATCGTAAATTAAGAAATACAATCAAATTTATGCTAGGAGCACTATTTGACTTTGATTTTAATTATGTTAGTCTTGAATCTATTCATGCATTAATGTTTGAAAAAATAAATAACTTGGAAGCTAAAATTCTATCTTTTTATGAAAATTATAAATTTGTAAATGTTATTAAAGAAGTAAATAATTTTATCATTGATTTAAGTTCTTACTACATCACAATTACAAAAGATATTTTATATCTAAATAAACAAGATAACTATGAAAGAAGACAAGTTCAAACCGTTTTTGCTAAAACCATTAAAACTTTATTGCAAATACTTGCTCCTATACTTCCAACAACTATGGAGGAAGTATATCAATATTATAACGAACCTAATAAGCAAGAATCTGTACACTTATTAAAATGAAATCTAAATAAAACTTTTTCAACAAAGCTAAGCGATAAATGACAAGAATTTTTTGATCTAAAAGACGAGGTTTATAGATTAATTGAAGAAAAGATTAAATTGCAAGAAATTAAGAGACAAAACGAGGCATTTGTAACTATTACAACTAAATCAGAATTCATAAAATCATTACCACTAGCTAAATTACTAATGATTGCTAAATTAACCATCGGAAACGAAATGAAGGTTGAAAAACGCGAATCATATAAATGTCTAAGATGTTGAAATCACTTTGAAAAAGATCAATTTAGTTTTAAAAATGAAATTTGCTTTAGATGCGAGGAGGTTATTGATGCAAGAAAATAAAAAGGAAAAATACTTTTCAAAAGAATATTGAAAAACAAATTGAAAATTCATTCTTGTTAACATAGCATTTTTTTTGGGAGCATTATTTATTTTCTTATTAATAGACCAACTTACAAAGGAATATATTTTTAGATGAAAAGATAAAAGCATTTTATCTCCAGATCTAGACTATGAAATCGGCAACAAATTTATAATCTTTAAATCAGTTTTTCACGCTGGCACTACGTTAGGTTTTTTTGAAAGCAATTTGCCAGTCTTGCACACATTTAGTTTTGCCATTATTTTAGGTTCACTATGAGGCGTAACTTTTGTTAGAGAAAAGCATTCAATATGCATAACTATTTTTCTTGGTTTAGTAAGTGCTGGATCTATGGGTAATATGATTGATAGATTTATATTCGGTGGCGTAAGAGATATTATGAATTTTCCGTGAGCAAACCAAGGAGTTTTAAATTTTGCTGATATTTGATTAGTTTTAGGAGCAATAAGTGTGGTTTTATCGATTGTAACCATACATTGAATAAAACATTATAAAAAGAACAAACTAACAAAAGACGAAAATAAGGTTTAACTAAACCTTATTTTTTTCGCTCTTTTTTCATATATTTGTTATATTTCCAAGTTTATAAATTAAAAATTTATAGGGAGGAAAAATGAAAAAATTAAGTGAAAAAGAATGCGATGAAATTGCTGGCGGATTTGCTATATCAGCCTTAATTACTTCTATATTAGGAGCAATTCCAATAATCACCTCAGCAATAAGCTCTACCGTAGGTCTAATAAGATCAGTAAATTCTTCAAAGGGCGAAATTAAAACCAAAGATTTCAATGCAAAATGGGAAGACACTGATAATAACATTGGCTTCAATGTTGGCTTTCATTACTGCTTGTAAATAAAAAACTAGGAAACTTTCCTAGTTTTTTATTATTAATCTTCTTTTTTGAAATAAGTACTTATTTTTTTGATTTTTCTAATATCTTGTTAAATCTTTCTACACGACCACGTGCCTTAACGTCTGTACGATTTCCGGTGTAGAATGCATGACAATTAGAGCAAACATCTAAAGATACTTTTTCAGCGGTTGAACCAAAAATAAAATCTGTGCTACACGATGAACATGTTGCATGAATTTCAGAATATTTTGGATGAATTTCCTTTTTCATAGAATATGCTCCTTATATATTATTTATTGAAGTTAATTAACTAGCAAAAATTATAACATAAAAGCGTTATTTTTTACTCATTAATATTTTTTCATTTTCACTCAACAACTTCTGGCATATCGTAGCCAAATTCATGAATATATTCATTATGTTCTTGTATTTTTTTGTTCATTAAATCGATAAAATTTTGTTCCTTAGAACCATATAATTTCTCTATTGCATCTTTAGCAATGTGATATCTATCCATTTCGCTTAATTGTCTGATATCAAAACTAGTTGTTATATCACCATTTTCACGATAACCATGAATAATTAAATTGTGATTTGTTCGATCAAAGAAAATATCTCTTATTAAACCTTCAAATCCATGGAAAGAAAACACAACTAGTTTATCTCTTGTAAATGCCTTATCAAATTCCTCGTCACTAATTCCACGTGGATCGATCTTAGGATTTCTTAATTTTAATAAATCAACAACATTAATATACTTGATTTTAAGCTTAGGAAAATGACTATGAACAATAGAAATTGCTGCTAGTGTTTCTAGGTTCGGTTCAACACCAGATGATGCAAAGACAATATCAGGCATTTCTGTTTCCTTAACATTTGAAGCTCAATCAATAACCTTATAGCCTTTTTCAACAAGTTCTTTTGCTTCATCGATATTGAAAAATTGTTCTCGCGGTTGCTTAGAAGCAACAATTAGATTGATAACATTTCTTTCAGTTAATGATTTTTCCATAACAGCCAAAAGTGTATTAGAATCTGCAGGCAAATATTCTCTTATTAATTCAGGACGTTTGTCGGCAAGATGGCCTAAAAGGCCAGGATCTTGGTGCGTATAACCATTATGATCTTGTTGAAATGCTGTTGAAGTTGCAATAATATTTAGAGATGGATAATCATTTCTTCATTTCAATTCTAAAGACTTCTTTAATCACTTCATATGTTGAGTTAACATTGAATCGATAACCCGTAAAAATGATTCATATGAAGCAAAAAAACCATGGCGTCCAGTCAAAACATAACCTTCTAAAAAGCCTTCAGCCTGGTGCTCACTTAATTGTGAATCAATAATTCTACCAACAGGACCAACAAATTCATCATATTTGTCCGAATATTCCTCTAACCATTGACGCTTAGTAACTCTAAAAAGTTCAAATAATCTATTTGATTTTGTTTCATCAGGACCAAAGACCCTAAAATTATCAGGATTTTTTGTTACAACATCAGCCATATATTTTCCCAGCTCAACCATATCCTGCCCTTTATTTTTACCAGGATATTCAACATTAGTAGCAAATTTTTCTCATGGAGATAAATCTAGATAGCGTGAATTGATTCCTCCGTTTGTTATTGGATTTGTTGCCATTCTTTGCTTACCTTTTGGAGCCAGGTTTTTAATTTCAGCTAGAATAGTTCCGTTTTCATCAAAAAGTTCTTCAGGTTTATATGATTTTAGTCACTTTTCTAACTCTTTAATGTGAGTAACATTAAAAGCACTAACAGGCAAGGGCACTTGATGTGCTCTAAAACTGCCTTCAATTGCTTGTCCATCTCAATCTTTTGGACATGTCCAACCTTTCGGGGTTCTAACAACTAGCATAGGCCATAATGGTCTTGTTACATTATTTGGCCCGACTAATTCTGCCTTAGCCTTAATATTTAGAATATCTTCAATAGCTTGATCCATAATTTCAGCCATTTCTTGATGAATTTCAACGCTAGTTTTATTACCGCTTCATTCAAAGAAATATGGATTTCAACCTAAACCTAAAAAATATTGTTCAATTTCCTTTTTTGGTTTTCTTGCTAAAAGAGTTGGATTAGAAATTTTCCCACCATTTAGATGAACGATAGGAAGAACAACGCCATCATTCACTGGATTAATAAACGAATTTGAAAATCATCCAGCACAAAGGGGCCCAGTTTCGGCCTCACCATCGCCTATAACCGCAGCTGCAATCACACCAGGATTATCCAATATTGCTCCTGTTGCATGCGATAATGAATAGCCTAACTCTCCACCTTCATGAATTGATCCAGGTGTTTCAGGAGCAGCGTGACTTGCTGTTCCACCAGGAAATGAAAAACGCTTGCACATTCGTTGTATCCCTTTTTCATCCTGTGAAATTTGGGGATAAATTTCTGAATAAGAACCATCCAAATATGAGTTAGATATCATGACTTGGCCACCATGTCCAGGACCCTCTATATAAAACATATTTAAATCATATTTATTAATAACACGGTTTAAATGGGTATAAATAAAATTTTGTCCAGGAATTGTTCCTCAGTGACCAATAGGATATAATTTAATATCATCTTTTGTTAATTCTTTTTTTAATAATGGATTGTTTCTTAAATAGATTTGAGCAACACTTAAATAATTAGCTGCTCTAAATCACTTATCCATTAATTCAAAATATTCTTTTTTATCAAAATTACTATTCATATTCCTCCATAATATATTTTTGCAAAAAATATAGTAATAATATTTTACATCAATTTATTAAGAAGTAAAGGGGTTAATAGCTAATCATACATAAAAACAAAAAATGCCCTACAATAAACATAGTCATTTTTTTAAAAACACATTTTATTGTCAATTTCTCCAAAAAAGCGTATGTAGAGTTTCTTGATTTAATGACAACTGTATTCTTTTTTGTTATATCAATTTATTATAATTTTCTACAATAGTTTTTAGTTATAAAAAGCCATTTTTTTAACATATGTTTAATAACTAAATCTAGACCATTTACTGAAAATAAATTTTAATTGAGAATTTTATTTGTTTTGTGATGAATTACAACTGATAAATAAATATAATTTAATTTTTTGATGTTTCAATATATGAAACTACAATATTTGGCGTATCTCTATTACAATTTCTTTTTTTACATAATCAATAAACAAAGAACTCAAACCTCTTATTTCTTCTTCTTCTTCTTTTCTTTTAGCTATTTCCTATTAGCAACTAATTAAAAAATCCAAGCACAAATGTGACTGGATTTTTTATCTATGTTCAACAAAAGCAAGTAATTTTATAATCCTAATTCCTCATCAGTCGGAATATCTAGATTTGAACCAACATAAGCAAAAATTTCGGGACTTTGTTTTAAATATTTACCATCTAAAATTCTTTGAACAGATTTTATCGTATCTTCCAACGAAACATAAACACCGGGAGATTTTGTAAAGTGTTCAGTCATAAAGAAGTTTTGAGTAAAGAAATTTTCCAATTGAAGAGCCTTTTTAACTGCATTCTTACTTTGTTCATCTAATTCATCAAATCCTAGAATCAAAATAACATCTTCAAGGTCTTTATATGCTTTTAAAATTCTTTTTGTTTCTATGATAGCGTCAAAGTGTGCTTTACCAATAATTTTTTCATCAACAGAATGTGATGAAGAAGCTAGAGGGTCAAAAGCAGGGAAAATATTTTTTGAGGTTTGATTACGCGATAAAACAAGATTACCATCAAGGTGGTTAAATACTGCAACGGCTGATGGATCACTTAAATCATCCATTGGCAAGAAAATAGTTTGGAATGATGTTATTGATCCATTTTTGTTTCTAAATAATCTATTTTCAACATTAGCAACATCTGATTCTAATGTAGATTGATAACCACCTACAGAAGGTTTTTTACCCAATGAAGCAGAAACCTCATTTTCAGCCTGAATAAAACGATAAATATTATCAATAAATAATAAGACATCATCTTTTTCATAATCTCTTAAATATTCGGCAGCTGTAATACCAATTGGTACAATCGACATTCTAGCTCCTGGTGATTCATTCATTTTTGAAATATACATTACTGAATTCTTCATTAAATTTGATGATTCTAACTCATCAAATAATTCAATAGCTTCACGTGATCTTTCTCCGGAACCAATAAAAATATTTGAAGTCTTTGTTGATTTTTTATTAACATTAAAAATAATTTCCTTCATTAAAACAGTTTTACCAACGCCGGCACCACCAAATATACCCAATTTATATCCTTTAATAATTGGCATAAAGAAGTCAATTGCCTTAATTCCTGTTTCAACTATTTCTAGATTACTCTCTAGATAGCGATCGTTATTAATAATTGAATTCATTTCAATATATATAGGTTTTGTTCCACGTTTTTCAAGTAACGGTTTTCCCTCAAATGAATAGATATTATTTTTGGAACCTGAACCAACTGGAACCATAAAACTTTGTTTGGTATTAATAATTTCATCATTGATGTTAATTTCTTTTGAAGAATAGATAATAATAGCTCTAATTGTTTCCTCATCAATAATTCTTTTTACCAATAAATAAGTTTTGCCGTCATTCGTTGTTAGTAATTGATTAACTAATGGCAACTCTTTTTTATTAAATTTAACTTCAATAATGTCAGATCATAATTTAACTATTTTTCCCATTATTTATCTCCTAACTTTTTAGCAACTAATTCTAAATATTCCTTACTAAATTCAACAAACTCATGTTCATATTCAACATCTCATCCTAAATTTAAATAATCTGAATATTGTTTTAAAGCATATGCAAAAAAGTTTTTCATAATCTTATCATCATAATCTGTACTTGTTTGCATAGTATTATAAGCATTTTTAGCTTCCTGATTTGTTTCAATTAAAAGATCGATAAATCTTAGCGCTTTTTCTTCATCCTTAATTCCATGTAATATAGTTCATGAAATTAGTTTAGACATCAATAAAACAAATTTATTCGAATATAATGTATATCCTTTTTGAATAAACATCTTATCAATCATTTTTCCTTTGTACAATAATGTTGCGGTTTCTTTATTCAATTCATAATCAAGAGCAGCAAGTTTTAAATGTCTCTTATATTGTTTAAAGATTTTGCCTACTTCTGAAGCTACTTTTGACATAATTCTATTTTGTACTGATGAACCAGTTCTTGAAACTGATAAATTAATATTGATAGCCGGTAAAACACCTTGAGAAAATAAGTCAGCGCTAGTTACAATTTGACCATCAGTAATTGATATAACATTAGAAGAAATTAATGAAGTTATATCGCCATCAATAGTTTGTAAAATTGGCAAAGCAGTAATTGTTTTTCTATTTTTAAATGAACCAGCACGTTCTAATAATTGTGAATGAGCAAAAAATATGTCGCCGGGCATTGCTTCCTTACCAACAGGCTTATCAGTTAATAAAGCAATTTCTCGAATAATATTAGCATGCTTTGTTAAGTCATCAAATATAATAACAACATCATCAGTTAATGAAATGTTTTCAGCATGTGCCATACCTACATACGGAGCTAGATATTGCTCGTATGCACTAGTAGCAGGCGCATCAACAATAATAGTATTTTTTAAAGCATCATGTTCTTTTAAGGTATTATAAATTTTAGATATGCTTTCTCTTTTTTGTCCAATTGCAACATAAACACACTTGGTATTGGTTTTTGCTTGATTTAAGATAACATTAATTGCTATATGAGTTTTTCCGGTTTGTCTATCCCCAATAATTAATTCACGTTGTCCTTTTCCGATAGGAATTAATAAATCTATTGATGTGAATCCTGTATATAGTTGCTCATTTAATGTTTGAACACTCATTAATTGATGAGCAAGTTTAAATGTGGCACTTTCAGGATCATTTTTTTGTTTTTCAACAGCAAGCTTTTTAGGTAAAACAAGATCTCCAAAAATATCGACTACATTTCCAAAATGTTGTTTTGAAGTAAATACATCACGCTTTTGGGTAGCGATTATTGTATCATTAATTTTTAACTCTTTATTTTCATTATTAGCTAATAAAAACGCGTGATCATTTGTAGCGCTAATAAGAATTAATTTAATATTTGTATCTCTTTCGCAAACAAATTGTTGTCCTTGTTCATAAGGAAATTGTCCTGATACTTCAACAATATAACCAAAAATAGAAATTATCTTGGGATTTTTATTTGGTTTAGCATTACTATTTTCCATTTTCTTCTCCTTTATTATTCATAAAATAACTTTTTTTAATATATAACTTCAAAATTCCTGCTATGTCTGAGAAATATAAAATAATGTTAGGCAAGAATTCAACATAATATCCATCTTTTATTAGGTCCTTAAGAATCTCATTATATAATTTTTCGAAGTCATTATTTCATTCAAATTCTTCATTATTCACATAAATTAATGGAACTTTTTTATAAATGCTAAATATAGCGTTTTCTTCGAAGTTAACAATAAAATTGGCAAATTTTATAGGTAGATAATCCATAAGTGATTTCTTAATTCTCTCTAGAAAGTCAATTACACGGGAATCCTTTGTATTAAAATTACCTTTAAATAAAATAGTTGAAATAAGTTTATTAAAATCAATTAATTTAATTTCATTTTGATTTTTTTGATCTTCAAACCAGAACAAAATTCTATCTTTATTTCCATCTATTAATATAGATTTTTTTTCAGGCATTTTTCTCCTTAAAATAAGTTAAATAATAAAACAACATTATTATAACCATAATTTCCTAATAATTTAGGAATTGATAATAAAAAAATAATAGCAAAGCCATTATTTTTCTACAATAGGATATACTGAAGCAAATTTTCTATTAATTCTATTTTCGAATTTTACAATACCATCTATTAAAGCAAATAATGTATCATCTTTTCCTTTGCCTACGTTATTGCCAGGAAAGATTTTTGTTCCTCTTTGTCTATAAATAATGCTTCCGGCTGTTACAAATTGTCCATCAGTAGCCTTAACTCCTAATCTTCTACCAGCCGAGTCTCTACTATTCGAGGTTGTTCCACCAGATTTCGTATGTGCCATGTCTTATTTCTCCTTAATTTCTGTAATTTGAACTTTTGTATAAGGTTGACGGTGACCTAATTTACGTTTATGAGTTGATTTAGCATTGTGTCTATAAACAACAATTTTCTTTGCTTTCCCTTGTTTTTCAATGATACCTAAAACAGAAGCAGCTTCTAAATATGGAGTTCCAATTTTATTTTCGACTGCTAAAACTTTATCAAAAACAACCTTGTCCCCTGCATTTCCATCGATTTTTTCGATATAAATAGAATCGCCTTTTTTAACGATTAATTGTTTACCACCTGTTTCGATAATTGCAAACATTTAAAATCTCCTTATATTTTGTCACATCTTTGAGGTACTTTTAAAAAGTTTAAAAACCTGTTTAGAATGGTTACTCTATAAGTAACTTGATAATTTTACCACAAATTTGCGTATATTTCGGCAAAATAAAAAAACAAGGAAATTATTCCTTGTCCTTATTCTAATTAATTATTCGTAATCTATTTTATTATCATCAAATTCTTCTGATTCATTATCATCAGTCTCAAAATCTTCATTATCATAAAAATCATCAGCAAAGTCATTAACAAAGCCTTTATCGCTAAGACCTTCTTCATCATATTCTTGTGTCAAAGTATCTAAATCAATCATATTTTCATCGCCTAATTCAATATCGTCTTGTTCTTCATTTTCATCAAAATTTGTAAAGTATTTAATCGATGGTTTAATATCGTATTTAGAATGTTCTTCAAATGAATATAATGCAGTTCCTGAAGGGATTTTCTTTCCAACAATAATATTTTCTTTTAGACCACTTAAATTATCTGTTCTAGAAGAAATGGCAGCATTAACAAGAATTTTCGAAGTTTCTTGATATGAAGCGGCAGCCAAAAACGAATCAGACAACAGCGGAACTTGTTTAGCACCTTTAATAACAACACTTCCATATGCTGGAATTTTGTTTTGAGATAATAATAACGAATTTTCTTCTTGATAATCAAAGATATCAACAATAGCACCAGCAAAGAATTTTGAATCTCCAGGATCACTAATAACAATTTTAGACATCATTTGTCTAATAATAATTTCAATATATTTATCACTAATAGCAATACCTTGAATACGATAAATTCTTTGAATTTCTTTTAGTAAGTAATTTTGGACTGTTCTAACATCAGTTAGCGCTAATAACTCTTTTAGAATAATTGGGCCTTCTGAAAGCTTTTGGCCGACTTTAACATCATCACCAATAGAAACTCTTAATTTCTTATTAGTATTAACTAAAATAGATCTAGTTTCAATTTGATTTTTATTATTCAGAATTTCGATATAAACAACATAATCGTTATCAGATTTTTCAAGTTTTTCAATATCAACTACAATACCTTGATATGGCGAAATTGTTGCTGGTCTACCTCATGGTTGTTCATGAGCATCAATTAATTCAATTAATCTAGTAAAACCACCAGTAATATCTTCAACACCAGCAACCCCACCAGTATGGAATGTACGCATAGTTAGCTGTGTACCAGGTTCACCAATTGATTGAGCAGCTATGATACCTACTGCTTCACCAATATTAACAACACGGTTTGTTGCTAAGTCCTTACCAAAACACATTTTACATACACCATTACGAGTATTACATCCAAGGATCGATCTAATTTCAACTTCTTCAATACCAGCGTCAATAATTTTTTGTGCTATCTTATTAGTAATTAAGATGTTTCGGCTACAAATCAAATTACCTTCTTTATCATAAATTGGCTTATTTGAAAATCGACCAATTATTCTTTCTTTTAGAGATACAATAATTTGTTTTGTTTTAGTATCAATGATATTTCTAGCTAAAAATCCATATTCCGAACCACAATTTTCTTCTCTAACCACAATATTTTGAGCAACGTCAACCAATCTTCTTGTTAAATAACCTGATTTAGCAGTATTAAGTGCAGTATCAGTAAGACCTTTTCTAGCACCATGGGTTGACGAATAGAATTCAAATGCGGTTAGGCCCTCAATAAATGATGATTTAACGGGAACTTCAACGGTCGAACGAACAACCCTATCATTTTTAGCATCAGCTTTAGTGGTTTTTGTATTGTTAGCCATCAGTCCACGCATACCAGCTAATTGAACATAGTTTGAAATGTTTCCACGAGCACCTGAGTTAATCATAGTGATAACTGGGTTTTGTGGATTTTCTTTGATGATTGTTTGCAATTCTTGTTGGATTTTATCTTTGATTTCAGCTCATTTTTTAATAGTTAACGAGTATCTATCATCATCAGTTATATAACCTAATTTGTAATAGTTTTTTAATTTAGCAATATATTCATCACCTTCAGCGATATATTCTTTCTTCTTTTCAGTTTCTAAAATATCCGAGAAGGAAATAGAAATACCTGAGGTAGTTGAATAATCAAAGCCAAGTTGTTTAATATCATCAAGAATAGAAGCAACAATATTTGTATATTTAAATCAAACCTTGTCTAACAATTTAGCTTTCTCTTTAGCACTTAATGGAATATGAATTTGTCCGCGGTATCTCTCTTCATTTTCTAAATTTAATTTTTGTTTTTCTTCTAAAACAAATTCAGTCAATAAATCCGCATGTTCTCTTTCAAGATTTTGGCCCTTGTAGGTTTTTAATTTTAAAAATTCTAAAACAATATCTGAATCTTGCAAATCATTAATTTTATCAATAACGCTAGCAACTTCCGCTATGCTTATTGTTGCAACATAGTTATCAAACATGTAACGAATAATCTTGGCAATATTCTTTTTATTAAAGGCATCTAGCAATGGTAAGGTCTTAATATATTCAGGAATATTTATACCAGCTTTAACTACATATGTTTTATTAAACTCATTCTTATATTCCTCTAAATTAATTGCCTTTATTACTTTATTATCAAAGATAAAAGGAAAATCTTTTGGAAACACATTATTAAAAATAAATTTACCAACTGTTGAAATAACATAAAGTTGTTGATTAATTGTATTTTTATTAAATATTTTAGAGTTTTTTACCTCTTCAGCAGGTAATGCTACCCTTGCATGTAAAGAAACTTTTTTAGCCTCAAGGTTCCTTATCATGTGATCATAATTGTCAAAGACTCTTCCTTCGCCCTTAGCATCTTTTTGTTCAATTGTTAAATAATATAAACCCAAAATCATATCTTGTGAAGGATTAATAATAGGTTCTCCATCCTTAGGGCCTAGAATATTTTTATTGGCAAGCATCAATTCACGACTTTCCAATAATGATTGTTCCGAAATAGGCACATGAACAGCCATTTGGTCACCATCAAAATCGGCATTAAAAGGGGTACATACTAAAGGGTGTAATCTTATAGCCTTTCCTCTAACTAAAACCGGTTCAAATGCTTGAATAGACAAACGGTGAAGCGTAGGAGCACGGTTAAGAAGTACTAATTTTCCTTTAATTGCTTCAGCAACATGAGGTCAAATAATTGGATTTTGATCTTCAATTATTTTCTTAGCATTTTTAACAGTTGTTGCAACCTGTTGATCAATTAAGCGAGCAATAATTCATGGCTCAAATAATTTTGCAGCCATCTCTCTTGGAATACCACATTGATGCATCTTTAAATTTGGCCCAACAACAATAACAGAACGGCCAGAATAGTCTACACGTTTTCCAAGTAAATTCTGTCTAAAACGTCCTTTTTTACCTGTTAGTGCATCTGAAATAGATTTAAATGGACGATTGTCCTTTGATAAAACAGGGTTAGGGGTTCTTCTTTGATTATCAATTAAAGCATCGACGGCTTCTTGAACCATACGTAATTCGTTTTGCGTTACGAGTTCAGGAGCATCTTTTTCTTGTCATTCTTGTAAACGATTATTTCTAATAATAACTCTACGATATAGCTCATTTATATCACTTGTTGAGTGTCTACCACCATCCAATTGAATTAATGGTCTAAGATCAGCCGGAATAACTGGTAAATTGTAAATTAGCATATTTGTTGGCGATTGTTTTGATTCAATAAACGCGTTAATAACTTGCAATCTTTTATATAATTTTTCCCTATTTTGTTTAGTAGTAGTTGCAAACTTTTCGGGATTTTTAGATTCTTGTAAATTGAGCTGATTAATTTGCTCTGTTACATAAGCTTTTTCAGCGACTAGATCTAAATTCTTCAATAGATACTCAATAGCTCTTGCCCCAGTCATAATTTTTGCGTCTGAGTAATGTTGGATGATATCATTTAATTCATAAAAGTCAATTCCATATTCTTGACCGATTTTTGAAGTGGCTTTTTCAACCAATTGCTCAATTGTTTCTGAAATTTCATCATAAGCTTCTTTATGATCTGGATTTTTTGGATCAAATCGTGTTAATAATTCATCCAATGCTTCTTTATATATAACAGCAGCATCATTGATTTCGATTATTAAGTTTTTAGGTAATGATTTAAGTCCACCATCTTCTACAACAATATGATTTTTATAATAAATAAGATTTTCAAGTTCCTCTCTTCTAACTGTTTCAGATGAATTTTGACTCGAAATTCTTAAACCTAATAATTTATAAATAATTGAATGGTCAACCTTAAAAAACCAAAAATGAACAACAGGGCTATTTAACTTAATATGCCCCATATGATTTCTACGTGCTATTTTAGGCAAGATTTGAACATTTTCTTTACGGCACAAATCAGTTCTTGTACAATATGAACCTTCATTTATTTTCTTATATTTATAACCACAAGTAGGACAACGATAATCTATCATTGGTCCAAAAATAATTTCATCAAACAAACCACCACGTTCAGGTTTATATGATTTATAGTTAATAGTTTCTGGTTTTGTAACTTCCCCATGCGATCAAGATTCAACATCCTCAGGAGTAGCTAATGATAAAGAAATTTTTCTAATTTTTGATTCATCTAATAAATCGAATTTTGCATTATTTTTCATTATTCTGCTCCCCCATCTCAATCTTGTTGATATTTAGTATCAATTCTTTCATATTCAAGCTCATTTTCTTCTCGTGAATCATCATGAGTTTCAAGTTTGATGCACAAACCTCTTAGTTCATATGCCAAAACATTAAACGACTCAGGCATACCTGGCTTTGGCAACTTTGTTTTTCTTGCGAGCGAGTTATAAAGCTGATTACGTCCATTAATATTATCTGACTTATATGTTAATAGTTCTTGTAATAAATTTGCTGCACCATATGATTCAATGGCTCATGTTTCCATTTCCCCAAATCTTTGCCCACCATTTTGCGACTTACCACCAAGCGGTTGTTGCGTAATTAATGAATATGGTCCAACTGAACGAGCATGCATTTTATCATCAACCATATGATATAGTTTTAAATAGTACATTATCCCAACCGATATTGGTTGATCAAATGGTTCACCAGTGCGACCATCATACACAACAGATTTACCTGATGGATTAATTTTTGCTTCTTCAAGAATTTCTTTAATTTGATTATGAGTAATTCCATCAAACGTTGGAGTAACAAATTTTGTATTTAATTTTTGCGCAGCTAAACCAAGGTGCAATTCTAGAACTTGTCCAATATTCATCCGTGATGGAACACCTTGAGGGTTAAGAACAATATCCAGTGGAGTACCATCTTCTAAATAAGGCATTTCCTCAACTGGTAAAACAACGGAAACAACGCCTTTATTACCGTGACGACCTGCCATCTTGTCCCCAACTTTAATTTTTCTCTTTTGGGCAATTGAGACTTTAACAATCTTTTCAATACCGTCTTCTAGAACATCGCCAAATTCACGACTCAAAACATCAACAGCAACAACTGTACCATTATGACCATGTTTAACTTTTAGTGATGTATCCTTTTTTGAAGCAGTCTTTTGTCCAAAGATAGCTCCCATCAGTTTTTCCTCAGGAGTTGGGTTTTCTTCACCTTTTGGCGATGTTCTACCAACCAAAATATCACCTGCAGAAACTTCAGAACCGACTCTAACGATACCATTATCATCTAAGAAACGCTTTGAGTGGTTTGAAACATTAGGAATATCAGTTGTTAAAATATCTTCACCGGCTTTTGAATGTCTAAATTGAATAGTTTGTTCTTCAATGTGAATCGAAGTATAGACATCATCCTTAACTAGTCTTTCTGATAAAACAACAGCATCCTCATAATTAAAACCATGTCATGTTGTGAAACCGACCAAAACATTCTTGCCTAATGCCATTTCACCATTTTTCATTGATGGACCATCAACTAGTAAATCTCCAGTTTTAACACTTTGACCTACCTTAACTAATGGAACCTGATGAATTAAGGTACCTTGATTAGATCTCTCGAAAGTTCTTAAATGGTATTCATCTTTCTTATTACTTTCATCTCTCTTAATGATGATAACGTTAGCATCAACATAAGATACCACACCATCATATTTAGCAATAATGTTTGTTGAGGAATATTTAGCAATATCAGCTTCAACACCAGTTGCAACTAATGGAGCTTCAGGGAATAATACAGGTACAGCTTGACGTTGCATATTAGAACCCATTAATGCCCGGTTAGCGTCATCGTTTTCTAAAAAAGGAATAGCAGAAGCAGCAATCGAGGTCATTTGACGGTTTGAAACCCCAACAAAATTAACTTCATTAGCTGGGACTTCAAGATATTCATTATCACGACGAACCATTACCATTTTATCCACAATTATATCATTTTCAATATTGACGGTTGATTGCGCAAATGTATACCCAGCTTCTTCGATGGCTGTTAAATAGTGCGGACTTGAAAAATCTACCTTTTTGTTTTCAACCTTAAAATATGGCGATTTAATAAATCCGTATTTATCAATGTCTGCGAATGATGCAAGATTAAGAATAAGTCCAATATTCGGCCCCTCAGGAGTTTCGATTGGGCAGATTCTTCCATAATGGGTAGGGTGAACATCACGAACCTCAAATTGGGCGGTATCACGGTTTAGACCTCTTGGCCCCAGCGAGGTAATACGACGTTTGTTCGAAATTTCGGCTAGCGGATTACATTGGTCCATAAATTGTGAAAGTTTTGATGTATTGAAAAATGATTTAAACTGGTTAAATATTGGTTTATTATTTGTTACATTCTTTGGCGTAATCTTTGATGTTTCCTTGGTTGAAATTCTTTCACGAGTATTTTTTTCTAATTTAATTAGACCGATTCTAAATTGATTTTGCAAAAGCTCACCAATAGTAACAATTCTTTTATTTACTAATGAGTCAGGATCATCATCGACACCAATATTAAACAATAAATTAAAATAGTATGATATTGTTGCAATTAAATCAGGAATTAGTAAAAAGTTTTCAGTTGAATTAGGATCATTACCTAACACTTGAACTTTATTAATGTCATTTATCATGTCATTTTCTGTAGGATAAACTCATACCCTCGGAACAGATAAACGCAAAGCAAGTTTTTCATTTCCAGGCATATCCAATTGATTACCATATACTGAAGGATCAACATCAGGTAATTTTCACAAGGGAAGAATGCCTAATCTAAATTCCTCCGCAATCTTTCTTGCTATTTCTCAAGTAATTAACAAACCTTTTTCATACTTAACTTCGCCATCCATATTAATGATATGCTCAGCTAAATAGGTGTTTACTAATCTTTCGGCGATATTTAACTTACGGTTCAAAGTAAAACGACCAGTTTCAGTTAAACTGTATCTTTTTTCATTAAAAATAGTTGATGGAATTAAATTACGGGCCGATTCGGCGGTCATTCTATCACCCTTTCTAATTAAGCGATATATTGTTTCCTGGGCATCCCTTGTAATTTCCTCATCAGTATTACCTAATGTTTTATCTTTTCGTAAAGTTTCATTTAATTCTGGAATATCACCAAACATTTTCTTAATACCTTTTTCAGTAAAACCAAGTGCTTTCAAAAAGGTAGATAATAGGAATGATTTATTTTTATCGATATGCACCTTAACGGTGTCCGGGTTAGATGAAGTAGTTTTGTGGTATATTTCAACTCATGAACCGACTTGAGGAATAATTTCAACTTTATTAAACAAGTCATTAGCCTGTTTATTTCTTACATTAACTCCAAAGTAAGCACCAGTTGAACGAATTAATTGAGAGACAATAACCTTTTCTGAACCATTAATGACAAATGAGCCTCCATATGTCATAATAGGAATTTCAGCAAAAACAACTTCAGCAGGTGTAACTTCACCTGTTTCTTCATTAACTTGCTTTAATTTAGCCTTTAACTTACCTTGATATGAAGAACCTTTTTGTTTTGCCTCTTTAATACACTCAAATTCAGTTTTATTAGGATATTCAAAAGTAGCAGAATTTTCAATATACTCAATTCTTACTTTTCCGCGTGATTCAATTGGATATATGTTTCTCAATTCCTCTTCAACACCTTTGGTTAAAAATTGTTCAACAGAGTCTCTTTGCATTTTTAAGAAATCAGGAGTATCGAATTTCTTTTGACTAATTGAATAATCTCTACGTTCGGTAACCGGTCCAAATTTTCTTAAAACATATTCTGGTTTTTTGTTCATATCTAACCTCATTTTTTGTTTAAATTTACTAAAATATACTCAAAGTATTTACAACAGTTTACACATACGCATGTATGCGCATTATTTATATTATATAAAAAACACAAAAACGGCTTTTTAAGCCAGTTTTTTATGTTATCTTTATTAGTCTAAAACTACTTCAGCCTTAACTTCAGCTAATTTAGCCTTTAATTCTTCTGCTTCTTCCTTCTTAACATTTTCTTTTAATAAGGCAGGTGCTGACTCAACCAATTTCTTAGCATCCATTAAACCTAAACCTAGTAAATCCTTAACTGCCTTAATAACAGCAAGTTTATTTCCACCGTCTGATTTTAATGTAACATTAAATGTTGTTTTTTCTTCAACAACTTCAGCAGAAGCTGGAGCAGCGGCAGCAACAACAGCACTAGGATCAATTCCAAATTCTTCTTTTAGTCCTTCTACAAGTTCCATAACTTCTTTAATATTCATTTCTTTCAATGCTGAAACGAATTCTTCTTTTGTTAATTTAGCCATATTTTTCTCCTTAAAATTTTATTTTATATTTTGATTATTAAGTTTTACATTTCCTTTTGTTTAACTAACTCGTTTAGACCAATTGCAAGATTTCTAATTGGTGCAAGCAATGAGTTTCCAAGAATCATAAGTGATTCTTCATATGAAGGAAGTTTTGAAATTTCTTCAAGATTTTTTGCATCAACAACTTTGTTTTCATAAATACCAGCGACCAATTGTAAGGCAGGGTATTCTTTTTTGAATTTAGCTAATGCTTTTAGTGTGATTAAGTCATCTTCATTAGCAAAAATAAATATATTTTGGCCAACAAGATAATCATTTAATGTTTTGTGTTCTGTCGATAATAAGGCTTGTTTAACTAAACGATTTTTATAAACTTTTATTAAAACGCCATACTTAGCCAATTCTCTACGAATTGCTTGCAACGAACTAACATCTAAAGTTTTATACATAGCAACATATAAAGCCTTAGACTGATTTAGGTTTTTAGAAATTTCATCAACTACTAAGACCTTAGCATCCCTTAATGCGCTCATTTCTCCTCCTATTTTAAATTATGTTTTTGCAATATCAATAGTCAAGCATACTCGGTAACTTATTAAGCTTAAGCGTTTGCCGTTACTGTCTTCATATATTGCAAAAGCATTATACCATAGAAAAAATAAAAATTTAATATCATTATCATAATTTTCCATTATTTAATGTGTTTTATAGTATACAATAATTTTGACTCATTTTCTATTTTTGATTATTTAAATAGGAGTCAAAACAAAATTCAAGCATTTTTTGATGTTTGACTCTTCCATTTTTTCAATCTATTTGTAGCAAACAAAAAAATTGGAATGGAAACTTTTTTACAAAATACAAGAATTTTATTATGACAGGTAAAAATGCAGCAATTGCATCTTTTATAATATCTATTTTAGGTGCACTTTTTTTAACAATATCGTTAGTTATGTTTTTGTTTTTAGCTTTGGTTAACATAAAATCTAATTCTAATGAAAAAATATTTGATATTTTACCTTTTTTACCTTTGGGACCAGCGTTGATATCAAATATTATAGGTTTAGTATTTTATTTTATAGCTATGGTTAAAACACGTTTATCAGCAGCTAGAATATTAATGATAATCGGGTTATTTCTTCCACTTTTAGGATTAATAGGTTTAATTATTGCTATGACTGAACAAACAAATTTTAATAAAGCAAAAATTTATATAAATAATGGAAAATATTGTAGTATATGTGGACGATTGTTACAAAAAAACAATCAAACAATACAAAATCCGCAAATCAACACTCAATAAGAGGCCACTATTATTAGAGAAGTAATACATGTTAGTGGTAATGATGCAAATCTAGAATAAAACAAAAATTAAAATAAACCTTAATACGCAAAGTATTAAGGGGAAAAATGGAAAACTCAAATGTGAAAAAATTTCATTTTTTCATTTTTCAGATTTTCTTAAGTTTTTGAGCAAAAAATAAAAAGTGTAAAATTAACCATTATTTTCAAGCAAAACACACTTTTTATTTTTTTATATACAATTTTTTACAATTTCTAAAATTTCATTATAAGTTTCTTCATTGCTCTTATTAATAGCGGGGTTAATAAATCTTTCTTCAATTATTTTCGCGTTTCTTAACTTAGTTAACTTATTACAGTCTTTTAAAAAAACAATTAACTTAGTATTGGTTATTTTTCAATAAAACCTTGTTGATGATAGAATTCATTAATTTCAAATATTGTAAAATAAAACAATTAATGCAATGAAATTTAGTAAAAAATGCCCTCGAATATGTTTTTCAGTTCGGATAAATATCGGTCAGGTTTTTAGTGATTATTTCAAAGTTTTGAGGTTTTCTTCAATTTGATATTGTTTGCGATAAACTAAAACAATTTCTTCAAGTTTAAGATCTTTTCTTGATGTTTCATAAACAAAGTAACCATCAAATTTTTCATCTTCTTCGATTTTGTCTAGATCAAGAATAAAACTCATTTTTCAACTCTTTATTTAAGAAAATATCTAACAAAGATGCTTTTATTGCAGATCCTTAACACTATACAAATTCAAAAAAAGAAATGAGTTTATTATCCCATATGATATTTTACTTACTTATAAGTCTATAGGAAGTCATTTAGGTCAAAATCTAAGTGTCATAAACCTAAGAAAAAACTGCTGGCAAAATAATGCGTGAACAACCTAAAGAAATTAATGATTGATTAACTTTGAATGACTATGAAATGGATATAGTCTATAGAAATATAAAATCAAAGAAAGTCATATTAACTTTGATAAATCGCTTAACAAAAAATCTTATGCAATCATATCAAGACTCAATGCTAGAGCAATAAAAAGAGCTATCGAAAAATTGGCTGCTAGATTTAACTTTAAGATTAACACTTTATTAATAGATAACAGATCTGAAAACTATATGTTGGACAAGATAAAGAGTATCAAACAAATTTTTCACACAAATGCATTTGCTTCATCTCAAAAGGGTTCGATTGAGAATATGCATAAACTTATATTCTAAAAGAAAAAATTATTCGACTGATACAGCAATGATGAAACCTGATCCATGATGGACAAAATTAATAACGTTGTTCGGCATAATATTAAGCAATTTCCATTTCTGATGTCGGTTAATGCAGCTCAAAATTTCTTTCAAAATAATTAAAAGTTTAATGAATGAAATTGTATGTTAGATTAGTTATCCATGCAAACAAAAAAGCAATTAGATATATGCAACTCTCAAATCCTTAGATATTAAAAATCAATGCAAATTGATTATTTTGTTATTGATTTTAATTAAAAATTCGCGTTTTTTTAGGAATGCTTTTGCATTTTTTTACATAAAATTATTCTAATAAAATTTAGTGAAGATGCACTTTTTCGTTTTATATTTAACAAATAATGTATATAATTAGGTGCATTAGGTATTTAAAATGAAAAATAAATTTAGTGAAAAAAGTTTTTTCTTATATGGTATTAATTTTATAGTTGGTTTTGGTTTTATAACAACAATCACAGGAATAATTGCTCAAGGTATATGAGGTATGTTGGTTTTTGCACTAACATCATTCATCAGTTTTAGTGTTATTTTAGCATTTGCGCGTGGAGCTCAAGCATTTGGTAATGAGGCCGGCGGTTCATATGTTTATGCCAAAAAGGCTTCGGCAAATAAATTTTGAGTCTTTTTTAATGGCTGGAATCAATTCTCACAGATACCGCTTTTTTCAGCCACGACAATTTTATTTTTTTCAACATTGCTATCAGAATTTGATAAATCACATCAATTAATCTATCAAATTGTTTCTCTTGTATTCTTTCTTTCTTTGACATTAATTGCAACGTTTGGAATAAAAACATCTAAATGATTTATTTTATTTTCCGCATCAGTAAAATGAATAACGATAATATTAGGTGTATCTTTAGGTATTTATTTATCCTTTAGTTCACTCGATTTTGCTAATAACATCTTGACAAATAGCAAAGTTTCAGTCTCAATAATTACTATAAATGTATTGAATTTTATTTATGCATTTGGTGGTGCAGAAGGTCTTGCAGGAATAAGCGCTAACGTAGAAACAAAACGCTTTAAAAAGATATTATTACTAATTTTTGCTGCTGTACTTGCAATTTACTTTACTTTATATCTCTTACTGTTAGGACTGCAAAAAGGATTTATTGGTGAATCCACTTCATTTTCAAAATTCTTTCAATCGTTATGAGGTTTAGCTGGACTTATAATTTTTATGATAGGTACACTATTCAATAGAATTTCAAGCACTCTTTCGGCAAACATATACTATTCAAGAATTGTTGCTCCTTTAGCTCATGATGGATTCTTACCTTCAAAACTAGGCAAGAAAAACAAGCATGGGGAATATAGAAACGCATTATTATTTGCAACAGGTTTTAGTGTTATATCAATGATTATTTTTACAGCAATACCATATGCATTAGGTATAAAAGATCAATTTAGTTTTATCCTTAATGCTGGTAACGTGGTTTTCTTAATGCAGTACCTTTTAGTAATAATTTCGATTTTAGTTATTGCATTCAAACATAGAACATTTAGGCTTACTTGATGAGAAACTACAATATTTATTTTGTCTATTATTTTAATAATCTTTATATTAGTAGTTAATTTTATTCCTCCGATTGTAGGTGATGAATACACAAAAGGAACTATATTTTTAGCACCTAGTTATCTAGGTGTAATGTTGATTGGCTTTGTCATTTGAGGAATATATTCAGCAGTAAAACGACGTAAAAAGAAAAATATTTCAAAAACTTATGAGCTCAAAATATAGCTATATTATCAACTCAAATTTAGCATCAGATATTAGTCTCGATTTTTTGCCTAAATACTCATTTTTTAATGTAATATGACAATAAAATTCTTGCTTTGTAGGCAAGAATTTTATTATTATTTGTTGTGAAATTATTTAAGTTCTACCGCGGCACCAGCTTCACCTAATTTTTCTTTTAGTTCTTCAGCTTCATTCATCGAAACACCTTCTTTAACAATGGCAAGTTTTTTTAGCGTTGTCTAAAGGTAATAACAACATTAACTGTTGATTTGGTTTCGGTAGGTTCAGCAGCAGGAGTAGCAGCAACTGCGGCAGCTGCGGGGTACATACAAAATTCTTCTTTTATTGCTTCAACTAATTCCTTAACTTCTTTGATTGACATTTCTTTAAGTGCAGAAATGAATGTGTCTTTTTCTAATTTAGCCATTAATATTTTTTTTCTTCCGATGTTAAATTAAATTAATTTGCTTTCTTTTTCACTACATAGTTTTAAAGAAAGAGATAGTTGTTGTAGAGGCAAGATAAGTGAACAAGCAAGAATACAAAGTGCTTCTTTATAGTTTGAAAAAGCAGCAACTTCAGCAACACCTTTAGCGTCAATCACTTTACCTCCAAAAACACCAGCTTTAAGCACTAACAATTTATTTTCTTTTGCAAATTTGACAATACTTTAGCAGCCGATAATTCATCTTCATTACTAAATGCATAAATGTTTAGACCAGCGAGCAATTCACCTAATGATTCAAATTCAGTATTAGCTAATCCATATTTGAAAATTCTATTTTTGTAAGCTACCAATTCAACTCCTGCTTTTTTATTAGCTTCAACACGTAAATTAGTTAATTCTTGAACTGTCAAACCACGATATTCAGCAACAACAAGTGCTTTAGCATCAACTTTTTTTAGCAATCTCTTTACTTTGTTCTTTTTTCATTAATTTAAAATTAGATTCTTTTTACATGGATTTCCCCCTTTAAATATTATTGCAACACAAAAAATGATTTCAGGATATCAATAAGATATACACTTGGTAACAAATTAAGTTTTTTACAGTTACTGTCCTTATGCATTGCGTAAGGAATTGCGACTTATATTTAAGTAAATATGTGTAATGTTTTGTGAATATTAGGTGCTTTTTTCAATAAAGTAAATAAGCTTTTTTAATTAAAATACTAAAAGATATTAAAAATTATTCATAAATTGGCTTTAAAAACTAATAAATTCATAGCACACATAGAATAAAATTTTTTTAAAAAAAATCAAACCACCTAGCGTGATTTAATGTTTTTTTATTGAATAATTTATGAATATTCTAGATTAAATTTTTTTGTCAATCTTTTATATAAGGAACAGAGTATTTTTTGCATTGTTGTATAACTTTTTTATCTCAATAATCAAGACTCTTGTTTCAATCGTTAAATCATAATTGAAGCGGAATCATCATGCCATTGTTAGGCAATGTTGTTTGAGCCATTACAATAATGTAATGCAAAAATAAATGCTCATCAAACGATATTAAAATTGATTTACCAATTTTATAATATTGCTTCATTTCTGGTGCTTTTGAAAATATTGCACCACTTATTTTTATTTCATCAATATGGTGTCTGCAAAAATTTCATTGACCAATCTCATTTTTGGAATTTTTACGATGCTTACTAATAACTATGTTCATGTATGAACCAACAATTGCACCATCTTGCACTAATTTTTCAATTATTTCATAATAGATTTTTACTCATTTATTTCTTTTTATTGTCTTTTCTTCTCAATCTTTTGCAAAAAAATTGTTTTTTTGATATTCAACAGTTGGAAAAGTATTTTTATCTGCAAAACCTATAAGTAGTTGCAATAAATGATTTAGTCCATCTTTATTATTCATAATTATTTTTCCTTATTTTATACTTAATGAGTGTTGTTGCTTTGAGTGCAATTAAAATTGCAATTCATTTTCTTGGTTTTTATGTTTATATTAGGCTAAATATTTTGACTTTATGCAGTATAGCAAAACCAAAATACAATTAATGATAAATTCCATCATCATTTTGATTTTTTCACAAGATAAACCAATCAAAAAAAGATGAATCACAGCACTAATTAAATGTTAAATAACACATAAATATGAAGCAAAATATTGACTTGATTTTGTTTGTTAATTTTTATATTTATTTAGTTAGCAAAAATTTATAAAATGCAATTCAACCATCTAATAATTTTTCATATGCATCATCAGAAGTATGACTTTAGTTAAGTATTTCCTTTATGTTCTAAATATTCTGTGCTGTAAATATGATCAATATATAGTATCGCCTAAAAATGATTTTGTTTTCAATTGTAATTTATCAATACTCTCCCATCATTGTAGGAATCATATGCTACATATATGTAACTACCATCTCTATATACATATTTACCGTTTTCGAACTTTTTTTGTTTTTGATCATAGAAATAAAGGGATTTTTTAATTATTAAATTTAAATTCAGAAGGTATTTCACTCAATCCGTTTTTAAATAGATTGGTTTTAAAATCCGGGGTTGAATAGATTTTTTCTAGCGCTTCACGATATGAATTTTGTTGTTCTTTACCACCACCATAAATTAGATCATATTGTGGAAGATTATATTTGCCATATAAACCATCATAGTTATAACCTTCAGATCTAAAAGCAACCGATAGGCCGACACGTGCCAAAGTATTTGATGCATAAAATATTGAAACTAGCTCATTATGTTGATTTCGAATTGAAGTTCCAGAAGAACCACCAATCGGTGCATATCTACGTGGAATATAAGCTAAGCCCATATTTACATATCTTTTACCATTAACATAGTAAAAATCTTCGCCAATTTTTGGAGCCGCTATAAATGTATCTAAAACACCGGGTTTATCAATAAACGAACGATAACCAATTTGGTAAGAAAGAAAACTTCCTCGATCAAGTTTTTCTTTTGGATATGAAGAAGGTGTACCATCTTCGCCATTAGTTATTTTTGCATCATAATATTCATATTCGCTATTAATTCACAAGCTAAAACTATTGTTTTTTCTTTTAGTTTGATCATCATCAATGTATTTCTTCAAATAATAATCTTCACGTGATGAAGGCCACCCTACAGCATACAAGAAATCTATATCTTGAGGTAATTTAGATTTTAGAGGAAAATCAATTTTTGAATAATCATTTAAGTATGATTTTTGTTTAAATTTAACTTGTTTATCAGCGTGATTAGCATAATCATTAGTAATTTCTTTTGCTAAATTTTGTGCAAAATCATTGCTACCGACTTTTGGATATCTTTGAGTTACATCTTGGTCATTTGAAGTTGCATAATATTTATTAATCTTAGTAAAATCAATTTCTAAAACAGCAAAATCAACAAATTCTTCCACATCACCATATTTTTTCTTTTGACGCTCAGATAAGAAATCAGATGGATGAGATCTTAAATAGTCAGTTCCATCAAAAACCTTTCTAATTGCACTAGGATCTTCAAACGAAAAGCGAGTAATATTATCATCTAATTCAGAAATACGCAAACTTTGTCCAACCTGTAATTTATTGTCAATCTTAGCTATTGAAAAACTTGTCAAATTATCAGTCAATGCCCTTGCAACGTGAGAATTAGTTCCTAAATATCATTTTGTTGGATAACCATTACTATCAAGTTGGTAATCAAGAATTCAAGTGGTTCCATTTTCGCCAATTACATGTTTTTTTGATTGTGCTTTTAGTTTTAAATCAAGAATAGCTGCTTGTTGCTTTTGGATTTCGATTTCACGAGTTCTTTTTTGATATTCCGCAATAGCGTCATCATATTTTTTTAGTTCAGTTTCTTTTTCTTTTTGAAGACTTTCAGTTAAATGAACATCGGTGTTCTTAGCAATTTTGTCATCTAATTCTTTTGTTAGAGCTTCTTTTTGTTCTTTTAATTCAGCAACCTTTTTGTCAATTAATTTTCTAAATTCTGATTCATTATTAGGATCTTGCCAATGTTTAATAGCTAATTCAATTTTTGCTATTTCATCTTTAAAATCATTAGCTCTTGTTAAAGCAATTGTAAAAGTCTGTTTGGCTATATCAAGATATTTTTGATTAACAATTTTTCTTGCTAAGCCATTAGTTTTAAAGGGATCATTTTTACCTAGTGTATCAACTCATGAAGGTTGTTTTCCTAATTCTGAAGGCTCAAATAGTTCAATTCCATCGACTTCACCATTTGCTTTATATGAAGGCAAGCTAAAACCTTTATATGCGGCATTTTCATAAGAATCTTGACCTAACGTTTTTGCTTTTTCATCATATTTTTTAATTTGTTCGCTAGTTGCCTTAGTATTTTCTCTTAATTTAGTTCAATCATCAATACCAGCAGAAAAAGCCAAATATTGCTTTAGCGAACCAACGTATTTATCATTATCATATTTAAAACGCTCTTTTTGGTTTAAACTAACATATTTTGAAACTTCATTATCTTCTGGATTTGAATCAATTTTGTTATTCGGTTTATCACCATTTGAATCGCTATTAAATGGTGAAGTTTTTAAACCTGATAATTCAAATATATGATTTTTTCTTGTTAATGTTGCTTTATTTTTAAAAACAACATTAAATTTAGCTTTTCCGGTAGTATTAGCGTCATCTTCTAAAATAATACCTTCAATTGATATGTTGATTTTATTATTTAGATTTACATCCTTAAAATTAATTTTTATATTGGAAACATTCTTTTGTAGCTCACTAGCAAATAGCTGTGACTTTGTATTGCCTGTTAAAAAGTTACTAAAAATAAGTTCAAAATTATCTTCAATATTTGCATTAACAATTAATTTGTTAAAATCATCATTAAATTCATTATCCGAATATTTTATGCTTGTGTCTGGTGTCTCACTAGACTGATTTTTCTTAATGTTTTCCTTAATATTTGCAATTTCGCTTTTTATGGCATTAATGGCTTGATCTGCCTTATTTTTAGCCTTACGCAAATCAAATACGCCACTGCTTTCATTAGTTAGAATATCATTAATTTCTTTTTGAACTTTTATTCCTTCAGTATAAGCGCTCGATTGTTTAGCATCACTACGGGTATCTTTTAATTCTCTTAAAGATGTCTCTAATTCGGTTAATTGTTTTTTAATGTTGTCTTTTAGCGATGTTATGTCATCCTGACATGATATCAATGCAAATGTTGGAGAAAAAAGTAACGGCATTCCAAAAAACGCAGTAATAATTGCCTTGTTTCTTTTTGTTAATTTCATAATTTTAAGATTCCTTACATACTTTTCTAAAATTAGTTGAATGCTTCATCACTAGCAAAACTTACTTTGTAACCATTAGATTCAAGTTGACTCTTCAATGTAGTTGCCCCCTGTGGAACTTGAACTTCCCTCGAAATTCCTGATAAATTAATTAAGATGCTTAAATTTGTTAAGGCTGAACTGGTCAAATTATCTTTAGTTGTTAATCTAACATTTTGCGTAACACTACCATTACTAAATTCAATTTTAGTTGGAGGAAATCCAGGTTCACCGCGTGACATTACGGTGTCAAATTGTGCACCATCTAAATCATCACCACTAATTTCGTATCAGGCTTTATCACTAAAGAATTTAGCATTTTTTAATTTTCTTGGTTTATTTGATGATTTAATGTAATCATAAAAAATTAAGCCTTTTAATGATCTGATAGAAGGAGCTCTTGAGAAATCAATTCTTGTTGGATAACTATTTCCACCTTCATTGGTATCTGGATTTAGACCAGGGCCGAACCCACCTTGAAATATCCCTTCATTATTTCTAGTGTAATAAGCCATTCTTAAACCATTGTTAATTCTTTCATATTTCTTTTGCGGATCCGATTCATCTCTTATTAAATCAGACTCTTCAAATGCTAAGGTGTTAAATGTAATTCTTGAAGCAATTTCGGCTCCGGGTCTAGTATCTCAACTAACATTGTAATCAATAGTATTAATTCACTCAACATTACGCAATGCTCATGGGTTAATCGATCAATCATCAAGTAGAGAATTACCTAAGGTAAATAACGCTAGTTCCTTAATGTTTTTATTTTCTAATTCAACTAATGCTGATGTATTAGTTGCTCTATGATCAAAGAAAAGTTCTAATTGCGGCAAGTTATCAGGTAAAGCTCTTAAAATATCTTTGAATTTTTGGTTAGGATCTTTTTTACCCATATTTTTTATACGATATGAAGTAATTTCAATACCTTTATTCTTTAATGATTCAATTAAATTCTTAGTTTTCTCATAACCATCATAGTTAGCAGCATCAATTTCCACAATGTAGCCTTTATTTAACTTACCTTCTTGCGGTTTTTGTCTTGTTAATTCAGTTATGGTTATACCATCATTATTTCCAACATTGAATTGTTTAAATTGTTCAGATTGGGTAACATCTCTTTTATTTCATCCTGGATATACACCATTTTGAATTTGTTCTGGATTTCGACCAAAATATCCCTCAATGCCAAAAGCACGACGGTCACGATTATCTCTTTCACGTCTAGCTATCTCGCCATTATAACCAGGAGCTGGTGAATAGCTATATGAGTCAATTTCTCCATTTTCATTAATATATGCATTATTAGGAGAAGCAGTATAACCTTGTTTTAAATATTCTTCTGCTCCTTTACCTAATTTTGTAAATTTTGTATAATCTAAATTTTTAATTAATCAAGCATATTTAACATTTTTACTCTTAAATTGTTTATTAGGATATTGTTTTTTTGCATCCTCTTTTAAGAAATTAACAACATTAGGGCTATCTAGAAGACGTCTGAATTTATCAATTAATTGAGTTCATACTTGACTATTTAATTCAATATATCTATCAGGGTCAAATAATTCAGTTTCATCAAGTAGTACATCATCGATAAGGCTTGGGAAATAGTTTTGTAGTCCATCTGCATTATTATTAATAAGTTGTTTAAGAGTTGCTTTTCTTAACTCATCTGTTACTTCAACACTTTTAACATTTCCAACAATTTCATTTACATAAGGATTTTTATTAGTAATTCCTGCAGCAACATCGCGAGGGTCTAATGGTCTAGTTGGAGGTGGTGTTACTTCAGCTAGAACCTGAACACCATTAATTGTAATAGTAATTCTTTCGCTTCTAGGTGTAGGGGCAGGTTTAGGGGCAGGGGCCGGTTTTGGCGCTGGTTTGGGAGTTGGTTTTGGTTTCGGCGGAACCGGAACAGGTTTCGGCGGAACTGGGATAGGTTTAGGTTTTGGTTTGGGTTGTGGAAGGGGGACTGGGTTTGTTTTTGGTTCAGGTTTTGGTTCGGGTTTGGGTTGTGGTTTGGGTTCAGGTTTTGGTTCGGGTTTGGGTTGTGGAGGAACTGGGATAGGTTCTGGTTCGGGTTTGGGTTGTGGAGGCACAACAACAGGAGGTTTTGGAATTTCTTTTAAATTCTTATCAGTTATAGACACATCAGCTTTAGTTACATCGGGTGTACCTTTGTGAAATATTTCAGAGTTTTCACCATAAATATTGTTAAATTCTATACCATTTTTATTCTTTTGGTTAGCAGCAAAAATAGCATTACCTATAATTGCTGAACCTAATATTGTTGATCCTAAGGTAAATAAAACGATCTTATTCTTTTTACTCTTTAAAAGCTTCATATTTTCTCCTTAAAATAATTTCAATTCATAAAAAATCTTATGAACCTTTAATTTAACCTACATTATACTAAAATTTATATAATAATACACAAAAATAAGCATAAGTTAACTACTATCTATTTTCTCCAAACTAACAATAGTTAGTCTAAAATAATAAAAAGAGATTTTACTACTTAATTTAAGGTGTTTTTTTATTTTTAATTCCTATCATATTATATTGCAAATAAAATAGGATTGTTAATTTGCAAATATACTAAGAATATACAAGTATAATAAAAATGCCTAGGCAATTTTGCCCTAGACCTTTTTATTATTTTAAAATTTATTTAAATTAATCTTCGTCAACCGAAACTTTTCCGCCACGTTTCTTAATAATTTCATCAGCTAAATTGCGAGGTAATTTTTCATAATGATCAAATCACATTTGATATGTACCACGTCCAGTTGTCATTGATCTTAATTGAGTTGCATATCCAAACATTTCGTTTAATGGAATGTATGCTTTAATAACATGCGCTCCATCATTTCGAGTTTCGTTATCTCTAACTTGACCTCTTCTACGAGAGATATCTCCCATAACATCACCAAAGAAATCTTCTGGCACAACAACAGCAACATCCATAATTGGTTCTAATAAAACAGTCCCCAATTGTTCACGGCCCTTGGTCAATGATTTTGAAGCAGCAATTTTATAAGCAAGTTCTGATGAATCGACTTCATGGTAGGAACCATCAAATAGAGTTGCCTTAATATCGATCATTGGATAACCGGCAAGAATACCAATTTCCATTTTTTCTTTAAGACCTTTTTCGATCGATTTAATGTACTCTTTAGGGATTTTACCACCAACAATTTTATCAATAAATTCAAATCCACCATCAGGGTTTGGTTCATATTTAATTCACACGTGTCCATATTGCCCCTTACCACCAGATTGCTTCTTATGAATACCTTCAACTTCTGCTGACTTAGTAATTGTTTCACGATATGATACTTGTGGAGCCCCAACACTTACTTCAACCTTAAACTCACGTTTTAGTCTATCAACAATAATGTCTAAATGAAGTTCACCCATACCAGCAATAATAGTTTGCCCAGTTTCTTCATCTGTATAGTATTTAAATGTAGGATCTTCTGCTCCTAAACGTTGTAGAGCTAATGAAAGTTTCTCAGAAGCATCTTTTGTTTTAGGTTCAATTGCTTGTGAAATAACTGGCTCAGGAAAATTCATATTTTCCAAAACAATTTCTTTATGTTTTTCATCGATAAGTGTGTCACCAGTTGTTGTGTATTTTAAACCAACAGCAGCACCAATATCACCAGTTCTAACCTCATCAATATCAGTTCTTGAATTAGCATGCATTAATAAAATTCTACTAAATCTTTCTTTTTCACCTTTTGTTGAATTTATTACATATGAGCCTTTTGAGATAACCCCACTATATACTCTAAAGAAGGTTAAATTACCAACAAATGGGTCATTCATAACTTTAAATGCTAATGCTGAGAAAAATTCATCATCAGAAGCAGGAATTGAAATTTCTTGTTCACCTTTGTATGCCTTCATTGCGGTAATATCCAATGGTGAAGGTAAATATTCAACAATAGCATCAAGCATTAACTTAACACCTTTATTCTTAAACGAAGTTCCGCAAACAACTGGGAAATATGTTGAAGTTAAAGTAGCCTTTCTAATAGCTTTTTTCATTAATTCAGCCGAAACTTCTTGTTCCGTTAGGATTAATTCAGTAATTTCTTCATCAAAATCTGCTAGTGATTCGGCAAGAGAAGCACGCATTAAATTTGCTTCGTCCTTTAGATAATCAGGAATTTCGATTTCCTTCATATTTTCGTCGACACCACCATCAAATTCATAGGCTTTCATGGTTACTAAATCAATAATTCCATTAAATTGTGATTCTTCACCAATATTAAGTTGGATAGCATGTGCATTAGCACCTAATAGCTTTCTTAGCGACTCAACAGATGCTTTGAAATTAGCACCCATTTTATCCATTTTGTTAACATAAACAATTCTTGGAACTTTATAGTTGGTTGCTTGTCTCCAAACAGTTTCTGTTTGAGGTTCAACACCTGATTGAGCATCTAGAACAGCGACAGCACCATCTAAAACACGCAACGAACGCTCAACTTCAATAGTAAAATCAACGTGTCCAGGTGTGTCAATAATGTTTAATCTTTTATTCTTTCAATATGCAGTTGTAGCTGCGGAAGTAATAGTAATACCACGTTCTTGTTCTTGAACCATTCAATCCATTTGTGAAGCACCTTCATGTGTTTCACCGATTTTATGAATTTTTCCTGTGTGGTATAAAACTCTTTCTGTAGTTGTAGTTTTACCTGCATCAATATGAGCCATAATTCCGATGTTACGATAATCTTCTAATTTATATTCTCTTGACATACTTTGTTCCTAAATAAAATAAATAATTTAAATAAAAATAGGTAATTATCATCTAAAGTGAGCAAATGCCTTGTTTGATTCAGCCATCTTGTGGGTATCGTCACGCTTTTTGATAGCTCCACCCATTTTATTTGCTGCATCAATGATTTCATGTGCTAACTTTTCTTCCATTGTTTTGTCATTTCTTAATCTGGCATATTGAATAATTCATCTTAGTGCTAATGTTTGTTTTCTTTTAGCACTAACTTCACATGGAACTTGGTAATTAGAACCACCAACTCTTCTTGAACGAACTTCAAGTTGTGGACTTACATTTTCTAGTGCAGAATTGAATACTTCCATTGGTTCTTTACCGGTTTTGTTTTTAATAATTTCAAAGGCACTGTATAAAATATTCTCGGCAACAGATTTTTTACCATCTAGCATAATTGTGTTAATTAATTTGGTAATAATTTTTGAGTTAAAAACTGGATCTGCTAAGACATCTCTCACAGGTGCTTTATGCTTTCTTGACATATTCTTTCCTTTCTATTTAACTTTCTAATTAATTACTTTTTGGTTTTTTTGTTCCATATAGAGAACGACCTTGTTTTCTATTGTTTACCCCAGCGGCATCTTGAGTACCACGGATGATAGTATATCTAACCCCAGGTAAATCTTTAACTTTACCTCCACGGATTAATACAACTGAGTGTTCTTGTAAATTGTGCCCTTCACCAGGAATATAAGCAGTAACTTCTTGTCCATTAGATAATCTAACACGGGCGTATTTACGAATAGCTGAGTTAGGTTTCTTAGGAGTCATTGTAGCAACCCGAGTACATACACCACGTTTAAATGGGGCTGGAATTGCTTTTTCTTTTTTTTGTAAAGAGTTGTACATCTTTAATAAAGCAGGGGCTTTAGATTTAGTTGTCTTATCTTTACGGCCTTGTTTAACTAATTGCGCAACTGTAGGCATTTTTTTCCTTTCTTAACATTGTTTTACATATTTTCAGATATTTTTAACTCTTATTTTAAAAATACTAAATTATTATACAACAACTAAACCAGTGTTTTTACTTTTTTATGTTTTTTATTAATAAAAAAGCAGCCAGATATAATTAGGCTACTAAAATTTCTTGGTAATAATATCAATTTGCTCTTTTTCTTTCTTTATTTGTTGTTCAAATGCCTTAAGTTTGCTTATTTCTTTGGTGATTTGGCTAATATTTCAATCATATCTAAATACATGATCTTGCAAATATTTCTTAATTTTTAAAATCAAGGGCGTGTATTTAACATTAATCAAATTATCTAGTGTTCATTGTGAAAAATTACTTAGTTCTTCAAAAAATTCAGAAACAAGGCGAGTATTATTATTGTACATATCCACAAATTTCTGTACTAAGTTTTTAAATTTTTGTTTAGCTTTATTTATAAAAACGTCAATATTATTTTCATGAGTTATCTTTTCTTCTTTTAGAGACCTTAGAAGATTGCTAATTTCATCCTTTAATTTAATAACTTCTTCATTCTTAGAACTTCCAAATAATGCATCAACATTTGCTAATAAATTTATAATATCATTCTTAAGTGAGTTAATTACATTATATTTTAACTTTTCGAGATTTTGACTACATGAAGCAACAAGGGGTGCAATAGTAATAACCGGCAAAAAACCTAGTACTAATTTTATTTTTTTAGCCATAGCAAAAGCAAATTATTTAGTTGCTAAAAATTTTGAAATTAAAAATTGTTTATATTCATGCATAAAATCAATAAGTTCTTTTTCATAAATAATATTTGAATCTTCATAATAATATGAAACATTCGAATGTGGATTAAAGAATAAATCTTCAACTTCATTATCACGATAAAATAATCATGAATTTTTAGTGGCGCTTTGATATAAAGGATCATTAGCACGAGCCGTGTATACATATTCCTCATATTTTTTATTAAATTCAGCTTTTGACATTGCTGCTAATTCCTTAGTTTCGTTAAGAATTTTAGCTTTTTTGTCCATTTTATCCATCCAAATAATTTCCTGCTCAATCTTTGATAAATCTTGATTGTGAATTGGTGTAGTAAATTCCGCAATATCAGAAATTTTTTGAGCATTACTTTTAATTTCGTTTTGGACTTCTGCAAAATACTCTACTTTAAATAATTGATTTAAAAATAAGTTATATTGTTTCTCGAATTTTATTTGATCCATATTATTATAAAATTTCATTCATCTTAATAACACATTAGATAATAAAAGATTAGAAGATTTTAACTTATCAAACTCTATATTAATTTTTTCAGGATATTTGGCTAATTCTTGTTTTTTTAATTCCTTAAGAGAAATAATTTCATTATACACTGCCTCATTTTTATGTTTATATTGAGGATAGTTAAAACTTATGTAATAAATCACAACAAATGCGATACCAAACGAAATTAAAAGAACGATAGCAAAAGAAATAAATGTTATAAATAAAGGAATATATGAGGTAATGGTGTCTTTATATTCTAGATACTTCATTTCTGTAACCAGACCTGAATTAAATTTCTGGGTTGCAGTTCCCATATATGAATATACTTTTGACAATGATACAGATGAAAAAATAATTTGGATAGCTAGAATAACTAAAATTGTAACTATATTATAAAACGCGGTACTTTTTATATTTAACCCTTGTATATATTTTTTAAATAAAAACCCATCTAGTACTGCTTTTGTTTTATTAATGCTACGCTTAAAATTAATAAAAAACTTAATTATTAAATATAAATTAACTATTGCCAAAAGTGTCAATATTAAACCATAAATTAGAAAAGGATTAGAACCGACACTTTCAGAATTATTGGGAACCTTTGAATTCTGTCCTTGTAAAAACAGCTGGCTCATTTTACCTCCTAAAAATTAATCATAATCATTATTATTCTCAATATCTTTTATTTCTTTGGCATTATCAGATTCATCTTCTTTATTATTTTCATTGTTACTCATATTAGCTTTTTCGTTATGACTATTATTATTTTCAAATATGGCACTGATTTTTTCAATTAATTGCTTACGCTTTAATTCGCTAGCACCAAATATATTTAATTTTTGCGCCATAATTATCAGTTTTTCATCGCTTAATGTTTCTAATTGTGAGCTATATGATTTATTATTTTTTTCCTCAATAATCTCATCATTGTTTTTTTGTTCATTATTATCAAATATAGAAGGTTGTGTAGAATAAGTTTGTTGGTTAGTTTGTGAAAACTTTTGCCCAAAAATTTCATTTATTCTACCTTGTTCATTGTTGATTCTTACAATTCTAAATAATTTTACAATTCTTGAAAACGGCCAATATATTGTGAAATATCCTATTAAAAATATGATTGTAACAATAAGATTTAAAATTTGGTTTATATCCCATGGTTTAATTCTAAAAATACCACCGGCTGAGAAAAATAAATTAATAAATATAATCATAACAGTCATGCTATATAAAGTCAGTAACCAAGGCGAATATTTTGTGAAATCTTTTTCTTTTAGTGAAAGTGTCAAAGAAACGATATGTCAAATCAATACAGCTCCAGAGAATAATGCCACAACGATAGAAAATGCAAATTTTCTTATAAACAAATCTTCAACTGAAGCATTAATGGTAGATATCTCATAACTAGGATTTGCATTTGAAAATGCTTCTTTATAATTCAATAAATAGACTTGTTTTCTAACTGCATACTCAATAAATATGGCCATTAATGATAAAAACATCACAACTAAAAATGCTGTAAATAATATTGATTTTACTAAAATTGCCTTTTTGTTGTGTTTGTAAAGTTCATCAATTGAGTTGTATTTATTTATATCAATATTTTTCATAAACACCTCCTTTTTGGTTTTAATGAGTTTACTTAATTTTAAAATATATTAGAATTATAACTAAATTTTATCTACCTTGCTCGATTTCTCTTTGCATTAGTTCGGGAATAGGAGCCTCAAGATGTATGTTTCTTCCCTTATTATCAATAAAATCTAGTTGTGCAGCGTGGAGCCTTTGATTAAAAGAATCAATTCTTTTATTATAAACAGGGTCCCCATAAACTGGATGCTTAATATATCCTAAATGCACTCTTATTTGATGAGTTCGTCCTGTCTTTAAATTACATTTTACTAATGTTTTATCTTTATTATCAATTTTCAAATATTCAAGACATTCAATCATTGTATATGCATTTTTCGAGTTTTGATCGCTAACAGCAAATTTTTGACGATTTTTTATATCTCTTCCAATGGGCAAATTAATATGCATTTTTTTGTTAGCTATTCTTCCATCAACTATAGCAATATATGTCCTGTTAATCTTATGTTCTTTAAGCAAGGAAGCAAAATAATTGTGGGTTGAATTATTTTTAGCAATAATTAATAGCCCGCTAGTATCTTTATCTATCCTATGGACTATGCCAAGTCTTAAAAGCCCATTAACATTACTTAAATTATTTTTAAAGTGGTACATTAAGCCGTTGACCAAAGTATTATTCCTGTGGCCAGGGGCCGGATGAACTACTAAACCCGAAGGTTTATTTATAACCAAATAATCTTCATTTTCATATACAATGTCAAGGCTGATTTCTTGTTCCTCAATCTTTATTTGTTTATCGATGACTCTAACAATTTCTATTTCATCATTGTTTTTAATAACAAATTTGTTTTTATTAATTTTAATTCCGTTAACAAAAACAGCCCCCTCTTTAATTAATTCTTGAATATCATTTCTAGTTATTGAAGAATTATTTGCTATATATTTATCAATTCTTTCAGAATAGTTTGCAACAAGTTTCAACATAATTTTTAAATTATAACAAATGTTATAATAATAGCATGAAGTTTTTGGAAATCAAAAAATCAAAATTTATCCCCATTTTATTTAATATCAATTCAAAAGAAGATGTAAGAAAAAATATCGAATCTCTTTGAAAAGAACATAAAAAAGCAAAGCACATCGTTTATGCTTATATTATAAAAGACAATAATGTTATTATCAATGGATATACTGATGACCGTGAACCAAAAGGTGTGGCTGGGATTCCTCTTTATAGCTATTTAAATAGTAAAAATTTAAAAAATAAATTATTAGTTGTTATTCGTTATTTCGGTGGTATTGAATTAGGAAGAAGTAATCTATTAAGAGCTTACTTGCAAGCAGCCAAACTACTTTTTAATGAGTAAATAAGATTAAAATTCAAATATAAGTCTCGCTTTTTTTAAAATTAATGTTTTAAATATTTTTAATATTTAAAAGCTCTATCATTACACTAGATTGAAATTTAGCAAAATAATGGAGGAAAAATTTAAAGAATTTATTTTTAGATTTAGTTGAAACTACATGTCTTTTTAAAATTAACATCAATTATATCCTTGTATAATAACTAGTTTTATTAGTGGTTTTTTATAGTTATCATACTATCAATGGTTATAACCTATTCTAACTTAAAGATATTAAACAAAACATATCAATGTAACATGAAAGAAAGTAAAAAGCAATTATAAAAACTAAGAAAAACCCAAATATACTTTTTCTAATTCTTTCGAACCTTTTAAGGCAATCCTTTGAATTAAAATTATTTAATAAATTAAAGCAAAACTCCATCTTGAGATCCTAAAAAAATAACTAACAAACTAGTATAGAAAAAACCAAAATTGCAAATCCAAGAAATAATGAGAAAGATAAAAAATCCCCTTTTAAAGATATAATAATATAAAATTTTTCCTAATTTTGAATTCTAATTTGTTTTGTATCCTTAGATTTTAATTTTATTTTGTGTTAAAAAACTTAGAACCCAACTAAAATAACAATAGTTTCAAAAAATGCTATTTTCACCCAATGTTCAAAAATTATGAATTATTTATAAATAAAAAGTAATAATTTTATATAATTTTTTATTTATTTAGATTTAGCAATTATTAAAAAACTATAAACACTAATTTGCCTATTTTTTTCTTGAAATAAAACTATTTTTTTGTTCTATTAATCTGGCATATTTATTAATATAATAATAAGATATATTTTATACCTAAAATAGCATAATAATAAATTGATTTATAGTAAATTTTTTCATTAAAAGGAGTAATATGAAGTTTAAGTTAAGCCCATTGTTAAGTGCAGTTATAATAGCTGCAACACCATTAGTAATTAGTGCTCAAAACAATATGGCCAACAATATCGAAAAAGAGGAAAAAAATTCTAGCAATAATGTTAGCGTTTATGCAACTGAGGCAATATCGATACCCACAAATGATGACTATAATGATGTTGAAAGTTATAACATTTACTGAGAGACTGAAGCTTTTAAAACTCATTACAAAATGTTATTTGCATATAGAGTACTAAAAAAATTAATTAATTTTCAAGGTGAGAAATTAGAGATACTTCCATATAAAGAAAAATTAATGGAATTTAAGATTTTTCCTGATGGTGTTTTTGATAAATTTAACAATGAATACTTTTTTTATGACCATAATCTTTTACATTGGGCAACCTTTATTAAATTATGATCAGATGTTAATTTTGACTATAATGTTTTCTTACTTAATGAATACAAAAAATTAAACATTGATAGTGTTTATAAGGTTGCGGATGATTTAAGATCAAATGTAACTTCCGGAAAATTTTCATCAAAAATTAGTGATATTTATATAGTCCAAACTATTATTGCTCATTTTGAAGCCATTAATTTATTGATTAAACACAAAGAAAATTCAAATATTAAAAATTTGATAAAAGATCTATTTAAGGTGCAAAGTGGCATTAATTCTGCAGATCCTGCTTATTTAAATACCTTAAAAGATTCACTGCCAATTCTCGAAAAAATTAAAAAAGAAGCGAATGATAGTATTATTGAAGAAATTATAAAAGAAGTTGAATCAGAATTTTCACATGATAAGTTAATGTATGATGCATTAATTTCCGCACAAAAATCATACGGTTCTATCGAATACGATGAAAAAATTAAACCATTAGTTAAACTAGTTTCGAATTCTAGCACAATGGAATTTTTGGAAAATCTTAAAAATTCAGCTAACAATATTTATCTTAGTGAAAAACAAAAAGTCGATATGGCATTTAATAATTTAAGAAACAAAGACCCTAATATTAAAGAAAAAATTAATAAAGCACGTAATGTAGGAATTTTAAGGGAACTTTATGCTGATATTATGGCTAAAAAAATACAGGAATATCAAAACGATGTAATGATATTAATCGAAAAAACAAAGGGTTCTAGCATGTATGATGATTTTATGAGAACATTTAGTACCATAAAAGAAAAAAATGAGCAGCAAATTGAACAAAGAAAAGTTGCAATAGAAGCTTTTGATAAAAAATGAAAAGATTTTGGCCGTAACCATACTAAAATTAATATTGATATTAAAAAAGAAAAAGATGAACTTAATACTAAATTATCAAGTCAAATAGAAAACCAAAGGATTACTATTAAACAATTTAATGCTCTTAATGATGAATCAACTAATTTGTTTTCTGATGAAAACAACAAAACAAAATTGCTTATAAATAGCATCAACTCAGTAGACCAAAGAACTAAAAAACTTGAAGAATTAAAAAAAGCAAAAAACATTGAAGATCTACAAAAATTAATAGTAGAGGCACAAAAAATTAAGAATGTAGAAGATTTAACAAAAGCAAGGGAAGAAGCTACAAAAGCACTGAAAAAAATTGAAGGTTCAGTGAATTATGAAGAATATAAAAAACAACATAGTGAAGCGCAAGATGATATTACCAAACTAACTAAGTTAGCGGATAAAATAAATGCTGAATACAAATTAAAAAGAAATGAAGTTGAAAAAAATCTAAAAAGTTTAGATGATAAAACAGGATTCGAACAAGCGCTAGAAGAAGCTGATAATATTCAAAAATTAAATAAATTAAATGAAGCACTATTAAATCAAATAAAAGAGCAAGATTTAAACAAATTAATAAAAAGAGCACAAAAAGCCGTTGATCAAACTGAAGGTTCAGAAAGATTTGAAGAATTTAAAACGTTGTTCGCCAATGCAAAAAATGATGTTGTTAAACTTACTAATGTAGCAGAAAAAGCAGAAGAAATTTATAACATAGAAAAGCAAAAAATATTAGATACGTTTAACAAATTGTTAGATAAAAAGGATTATCAAACAAAAATTAATAATGCAAATAATATAAAGAATCTAAAAATTCTATTAAAAGAAATAACTCAAGAAAAAATACTTCAAGAAAATGCCCAAATAAAAAAAGAGGCGAATGATGCTATTGACAGACTAGAAGGTTCTGAATTAAAAAAACAACTAGGTAGGGAATTAAGCAACAACAAAGAAAATACTAATAAAATAAAAGATATTGCAGCTAAAGCAACACAAGAATTTAATATGGAACTTAATTCTACAAAAGAAGAACTAAACAAGCTAATAAATTCAAATACAAAAAAAGAGTTAGAAAAATTGATAGAAAACGCCCAAAATATAAAAGAATTAAGAATTATTAAATTGAAGATTCAAAAAGCAATTACTGAGCAAGAAACAAAATCTAAAAAAGAAGGCAAATCAAAGATAAATGTAGCAGCGATTGTAGGGCCTCTTGTGGTAATACTAGCATTAGCTGGCGCAAGTGTTGGGACTTGATATGCAGTTAAACGTCATAAGATTCAAAAAAGAAAAGAAATAAACAAAAATTAGGTCAAAATAAGAAAGTCTTGAATCTCTTATGAGGTTTTAGACTTTTTTTTGACAATTTTTAGCTAATAAAAAGCAAAAAAGTGTTACCATAAATAATTTTGTGCATTTTTTTAAAAAGCTTATTTCTTTTTGATGGCTCTTTAATAAGAGTTTATTTTACAACCCAAAATCAGTTAGAAAAATGAAATAAAGTTGTTCCTAATTGGGGGCCTGTTTTTAATCGATCACAAATTATTTTTGAAAAAAATAAATAATTAAAACAACCAAACAACATAATGTTGCTTGGTTGTTTTTGTATAATAAATTTAGATTTGTGTGGTTGCTATTCTCAAATCTCTTACTAAAAATAAGCCAGAGATAAATTTACACAAAATTATCTACACTACCACATTATTTTTTTATCAATCTTATTAATGATATTAGTGACAATATACCAAATATCGCAGCTATCGCTATACCAACATAAGATATAATTCTTATATCACCAAGTTTCAAAAAGCCGTTTAGTTTAAACACTAGTTTTCCAAGCGGTGTAGTAGCATTTGATAATAATGCTTCATTACTAAATGTAATAGAAGCAATTATTGAAGAAACAACAAGTATTGGGAAGCTTATTATCAAACATATTACCCAACCAATTTTATGACCCATATTTTTTCCTTTCAATCTTAAAATAATTATATATGTTTTTTAAATGAAAAACTATTTTTTGACCAGTTCATCATGCACATATTTTAGAAGTAGCATACAAACAATAAATAGTTTTTGAAGCTTTGTTTAATTTTTTTGTATTGTCCACTATTAAATTAAAACAGGTTTTTTATAAAATAAATAAAAAAGAGACTTTGATATATTTCAAGTCAAGGCCTCTAAAAATATAGAATCTTATTTTTGTTCCATTGCATCATCTTGTATCATCATAGTTCTTTTATGCAAAACCTCGCACTTTTTCATTTTCACTTCATATGATATAACAAATGAAAATTGCACTGTATAAACAATTAATGATACAATTTGCCATACAAGAGCCCCGATTAAACCATTCAAGGCAGCTTCCTCACCTTTGATATTTTTATCTACAATACTCAAAATAAAGAAAATAATTCATCATAAGTTATTTAAAATAAAAATAAATAGCATTCAAGGACTTATTGATTTAAAGTTTCTTGTTTTTAATCCTTTTATTAGTTGGGGCATAAAAGCTAAGGTTGTTCCCGCAGGCGTAATTAAACCAATAATAAGTGATGTAACTTTATCAAATACCGCAATTCTATTCCCAACAATTGGATAAAAATAGCCAGTATTAATCTTTTGAAATACTAATACTATAAATACAGCGAATATCGAAGTTGCAAATAATTCTACTAAAACTATAGCTGCCGTTGCAAATTTTTTTTGATTTTTGGTAATTGCTTTATTATAGTGATATAAAAAATACATTGTAAAAGCATATATAAAAGAACAAATTAAGTTTGCTAAAAAAATGTATCAACCGTTTTCATCACCTGTAAATACACCATAAATTAACCAAATAATAATTCCAATATAAAAAATTCAAAATGAATAATAATTTATGTTTTCAGCTTTTTTGGTTTTAACAACCCTAACTAGTTGAGGAACACCTAAAAGAATTGTCGCTATCGCTCCTAATGCTCCAAAAAACTGAATAGATATTTCTAATGCTGTCATAACTAAAAAATTATACATTAATACTAATTTATAAACATAATATTGCCTAGTTTTTAATATTTTTTTATAGCAAAAACATATTATTAAAAATTATTATAAAAACCATCTAAATTTTGCTATGTAAAATTAGAACGTTCAAAAAAAAAAAAAACACCAATTTGGTGTTAAGTCATTTCTGAAATGGTGGCTCCGGCAGGAATCGAACCAGCGACACACGGAGCTTCAGTCCGTTGCTCTACCAACTGAGCTACAGAGCCATGGCGGTCCAGACGGGAATTGAACCCGCGATCTCTTCCGTGACAGGGAAGCGTATTAAACCACTTTACCACTGGACCGTGGTTGCGGAGATTGGAATCGAACCAATGACCTTTGGGTTATGAGCCCAACGAGCTGCCGCCTGCTCTACTCCGCTATATTATGGCGGGCAATGAGGGATTTGAACCCCCGCGGGCCGTGAAGCCCCTGGCAGTTTTCAAGACTGCTCCCTTCAGCCTCTTGGGTAATTGCCCATGGTGGACCCAACAGGACTCGAACCTGTAACCGACCGGTTATGAGCCGGTTGCTCTAACCATTGAGCTATGGGTCCTAAAATTTCACTATTGGGTTTTACATTTGGTAGCACCGAAGAGAGTCGAACTCTTGACCTTCCGGGTATGAACCGGATGCTCTAACCAACTGAGCTACAGTGCCATAATGGTGGAGAGGAAGGGACTCGAACCCTCTACCTCCTGCGTGCAAGGCAGGCGCTCTGGCCAGGTGAGCTACCCCCCCATAAATGGTGAAGAAGACAGGATTCGAACCTGCGACCGCTTGAGCCCAAGTCAAGTGCTCTACCAAGCTGAGCTACTTCTCCACACAGAAATTTTTGCTAAATGCTTTATTATTATATATTATTTTTTATGTTAGTTATTAATTTTTTTAAAAATCTTCGCTGTTTCAAATAAACTCATAATCCTTAATTTTAATAGTATCACCATCTTTAATATCGGAATTTTTAATTAAATCAAATACACCTAATGATTTTAATTTGTAATTAAATCTTCATAAATTATCAATAGAAATAACAGGAATTTTTTCATAAACCTTATAAATATCACTGCCAACAATTTCATAAGTATCATCAGACAGTTTGATAATTTCTATTTTCTTTTTATCTAGCGAAATAACAACAACTTCTTCAGATTCTTTTAATTCATTAACAATATTAATTTTAGCTTCTTGTAGAGTTTCTCATAACACCTTTTTTATTTCTTCTATATGCGAGTCAAGCAATGATGAATTTTCTATTAATTTAATATTAGGGTACTTACTTTTAAATTTTTCTAAATGAGTTTGATATGATTCGAGATCAGATTTGTTAGCTACAACAATCTGTGGTAATTTTTCAAGTCTAAGATTATAAGATCTTAGTTCATTATTAATAATTTCATAATCCAAAATTGGGTTTTTATTTGAATCACCAAAATCAATAATGTGGCATATAACCCTACAACGCTCAATATGCTTTAAAAATTGAATCCCAAGGCCTTTGCCCTCCGAAGCTTTTTCTATCAATCCAGGCAAATCTGCCACTACAAAAGTATTTTCATAAAATTTAACTAAACCCAATTGTGGAACAAGTGTTGTAAAATCATAATCGGCTATTTTGGGTTTAGCATTAGAAATTTGAGATAAGATTGTGCTTTTCCCTGCGCTTGGTTTTCCAACAAAGCCCACATCAGCTAAAACCTTTAATGTTAGATGCAAATTAAATCTTTCACCTAATGTTCCGTTTTCGCAAATTCTTGGAGCAGTATTTCTTGATGATTTAAATCTTAAATTGCCCTTACCACCTTTACCGCCTTTAGCAATCAGATATTTTTCTTCTGTAACAATATCAGCAACTAACTTGCCATCATTATAAACCATAGTGCCCAATGGCACCTTAACAATTAAATCATCAGCGCCTCTGCCAAAAGCATTTTTAGGTTTCCCGTTTTCCCCATCATTAGCAACAATCTTTTTTTGGTAGTAAAATGGCAATAATGTATTTTGCCCAGGATCACCCTGAAAATATATTGAACCTCCATTTCCTCCATCGCCGCCGTCCGGACCGCCTTTATCAACATTAGCCTCACGACGAAAACTAATGATCCCATCACCGCCTTTTCCGGCAATAACCAAAATATCAACTTCATCTATAAATTTCATGTGTTTTATTTTATCAAAAATTTAGATAAATTTAGCCATTATGAGTAATTATTAAATAGTTTAAAAGCAACCTTTTTAAAATTGACAAGGTTGCTTTTCTATTATTTAATTTACTTTTTTTATGATTCAATGGTTTTATTTAATTGTTGCAATAATTCATCTGTTAGTGACAATTTTTTATAAAGATCTTCGATATTTTTCTTCCAATCTTCTTTTGCTTCTGAATCCGTTATTTTTTCTAGAAGCTTAATTAGTTTTTCATATAATTCTTTCTGCTTTGCAAGGTTCTTAGTTCATGTTTCTTCTGCTTTGGCTCTTGCTTTTTGTGAAAATTCTTCAATTAACTTATCACCTTTTTCTTTGGAAAATTCCGTTATAAGTTCTTTTATTTTTCTAAGAAGTTCTTCATCAACATCTTTATTCATACTTTTTTCTTCTTTAAGTTCCGAGAATCTACTATTAATTTTTAGATTTATTTCGTTAGCTAAATTAAGCAAGAAGGAAAGTTCTGTTTTATCTTGAGCTACTTTTTCTCTAGTTAGTTTATTTATTTCATCTCCATTAAGTTTAGATTGTAAATCATCAATCTTTTTATTAACATCATTTCATTTTTTTTCATAATAGGCAAGTAACTCTTCAAATTTTTTTATAATGCCATTTTTATCATTTGGTATATTATCATCTTCTTTTTTGATCTTTGATTGATCATCCTTTTTTGGTTTATCATCATGTTTATCCATAGGATCATTTGGGAGGGGTGTTTGTTCAGGTTTTTGTTCAGGTGTTTGGGGATTTTTTTCTTCTTTTTTATTGTCATGTTTTGGATTATCTTGTTGAGGATTTTTACTTGACTGATCTTCTTGCTTTCCTTCGCCGGGTTTTTGGGGATTCACTATTGGAGGAGTAGTATTACTTCCTTGATCTGGTGTCTCATGCTTATCAGGTTGTTTTTCTTTTGGCTTATTTTCAGGGTTGCCTTGATCGCCAGGTTTGCCGGGACTATGCGGATTGCTTGGTTCAGCTGGTTTTTCTGGTTTTTTAGGCCCTGGGTTAGATGGATTTGAACACGAAACCAACGCAGCTCCTGTAATGACTGGTAACGAAATAGATGTCAATGCTAATAGCAATTTATTTGATTTTTTCACTTGTTCTCCTTATTGTTAAATTCCTTATTTTGATAAAAAAGAATCTTTTTTGCTTTTATAGATATTCCATAATTTCAATTATATTATAAATGAAAAATGGTCTTATTTCTTAATAACTCTTGCAAATAAGATTTCGTTAGCCTCAGGGTACAAATTATCAAATTTGGCAAAATTAGTTATTTGTTCGTAATTAATCAAATCTATCTTAATAAAACTAAATATTTTTTTCATCTTTTGAGGCATGACAACAGATAACATTAAGGCTATGCTATAAATCCCGTTAAGCAAGGTATTTAAAACGCAATTAAGTCTATCTAAATCTTCCTTCAACAATCATGGTTTTGTTAAATCTATATATTCATTTAATTTCGAAGACAAATTAATAGCATTTTTAATTGCCTTATCAGCATGAAATTGATCAAATTCTTTTTTATATTCCTCATAATAAACACTTAATGAGTCTAATATTTTTTGATCGATTTCAAGCAAATTATTCTTATCAAAGTATGTGCCATTTGCAAAGTTTTGATTAACCATTTTGATAGTACGATTAACAAGATTACCAAAATTATTTGCCAAATCTGCATTTAGGACGTTAATTAAAAGTTCTTCACTAAAAGAAAAGTCATTATCGATATTAACCTGCGAACAAAAGAAATATTTAATTTCCTCAGCTCCGTATTTGTTAATTAAGGGAATTGGTTCCACAATGTTTCCTTTTGATTTTGACATTTTACCCTCGGGAGTAATAATTCATGAATGAACAACTTCTTTTGTCGGTAGATTGATATCAAGTGATTTTAAAAATATTGGTCAGTAAATTGAGTGAAAACGCGAAATTTCCTTCGCTAAAACGTGAACACGTTCATTACCATTACGCCAAAATTTATGATAATTATCATCGTTATTTGTTTCATATCCCAAAGCAGTTAAATAGCTGAATAATGCATCTAATCAAACATAAATAACATGTTGCTTTTCATCATTATTTTTTTGTTTAGGTACATTGATTCCCCAATCAAAGGAAACCCGAGTAATTGATAGATCTTCAATTCCTTTGGAAAGAAAATTACTCTTTAGCTCCTTGGCAATATTTTTATTAGTTAAAAAGTTAGAATTTATATCAAAAAATTCATTTATTCAAGGTTCCAACTTTTTCATATCAAAGAAATAGCTTTCTTCTTTAATTTCTTGAAGCTCATGACCTGATGTCGGATGGTAATATCTTCCGTCTTTATAGATAGCTTGTGTTTTAGTGAAAAATTCTTCATCGCTAACCGAATAAAGACCTACATACTTATCTTTAAAAATAAATCCCTTTTCGTACATTTTTTCGAAAATTTTAATAATTGCTTGTTCATGTTGTTTACTTGTAGTACGACTGTAGAAATCATAGTTAATTTTCAATAAATCTCATAAATCAATAAATTTCCGAGATTGAATATCAACATATTCTTGAGGGGACAAATTATATTCCTCAGCTTTTTTTTGAATTTTTTGACCATGTTCATCAATACCGGTCACAAATAAAGTTTCGTATCCTTGAGTTTTTTTATAATTTGCAAAAACTCATGCCAGTGTCGTTGTTAAGACATGACCAATATGTAAATTTCCGCTAGGATAATATATTGGAGTAGTTATATAAAATGTTTTTTTTGAATTATTCATGTTTTTCTCCTTTTTGTTTCATTGGGATATAAAGTTTTTGCGTTTCTGGGCGATATGAATGGTCGTTTTTATCATCATTATGAAGATAAATATTTGGTTCAAAATACGTGCCTCAACCCGAGTTAAATCGTGATTCAACTAAACAAAATTTAGGTTGAGAATTGATTCTAGTGAAAACTAGTTGCACTCTTTTTGGTTCAAAATTATATTTGCGCAATAATGATATTAAATCAATATATCTAGCAATTGGAAGCACAACACTAAAATAACCTTTTTGCTCAATTATTTTAGAAGATAAAGAAATAAGTGTTTCTAAATCTAAATTAATTTCATGTGTAGCCAGTTTTTGCGCATATGTACCAGTTTTTCTAACTTGATTATAGTTTTCATTGTAGTAGGGGGGGTTAGCAACAATTGAAGAGTATTTCTTAGCAAGATTATTCCCACATTTAAAAGCATAATCTTTTGCATATTCTTTAAAATCAGCTTCAAAAATTTTTATTTGGTCTTCCAAATTATTTAAACATACATTTTGCTTAGCCAACAAAACTGCTTTTGGTTGAATTTCAACTGCGTCAATTTTTATTTTCTTGGATCTAGCGGCCATAAAGATTGATAATGCTCCATTATTTGTACCAACCTCGAGCATATTCGATACATTGCGATTAATTGAAACGAAATTACCTAATAAAATTGTATCAACAGAATAATTAAACATCTCCTTATCTTGATAAACAAAGAGGTCATTACCATATCCTAAGTTATTTTTAAAAACACCGATTTTTTTCATAATAACTAATTATAAATTAATATTTTTTTTGATACTGCATTAAGTTAGATTAATCTTTTTGTTTTAATAAAATGTTTAAAACCTCATAATTTATAAAAGCCTTATACATAATGATAAATAACAACAAACTAGTTATCAAAAAAACAAATATTTTCCTTAAGCAAATTAAAAACCAGAATGAACCTGGTTTTTAGTTTGAATTTCTATTTTTTTTCATCGGGGATGCCATATATATCAATAATCGGACCTTTACCCTTAATTCCGCCTGAGAAAAGATCATAAAGATTATCTCATTTTGATGGCCCACTTAAATCTTGAACTTTCGGTTTAGAATCACTTTTTTGTTCTTGTTTAGATTGCGCTTTTGGTAAGGATTGCATTGGTTTTGCTATACCGGGTTCATCATCTTCGTACCATGGTTCATTATGTTCTTTTTCATTATTTTTTGAAAAAATATCTAAATCACCATAAAATGCATCATCTAATGGAAAATCAAATCCATGATTGACATCATCCTTAGTTTTGTCGTATTCTTTATATAAATTCTTGTAATAGAAGTTTTCAATTACATTCTTAATTTCTTCATTAGTTGGGTCACCAAAATCAATTTCAATTTTTGGTGCTTCATTTTTTATATTATTTATAAGATTATTG